>NZ_JASJOJ010000012.1:0-96576 GCF_038519165.1 Photobacterium sp. SP02 | reverse complement strand
ACCCATCAAGATCTGAATCAGCTGCTTGCGTGAAGCTTCATCGCGCTGTACTTCTTCAAACAGCAGCAACCAGCCTGCTGGAGAAACCCGCCACTGCAACCCAACAATCCCCAGTTGTTCTTCTACCGTCAGCAGCGCCCTGCCTCCGGTACTGGGTGCATAGTTAATGCCTTTCAGGCCAAACTTCCCTAAGAGTTTTTCAATTCTCATTTTCACACCTCACTCGCAGAAAACATGTTCGCCAAGTTTGCAGTTCATCATCGAACTATCGTATTCAACTGGCTCACCTTTTCTGTCCGTCATTGCCCATTTGATGACATCATGAATTCCTGCGCCAGCCATACCGCTCCTTGGAACAAAAAAAGGCGTATAGAAATCATCAATAGATTTACCTTCACGTTCAGCGCGCCAATACGAATAACGATTCAATCGCGTAATCGTTCTTTCCATCTCAGCAATACGAGCGACGTGATCTGCATTTTGAGCAAACTGTCTGATCTCTGCTTTGTTAGACATAATGCAAGGCCAACAGCCCACACGATCTGCGCCCTTCATATACAAGGGGTTTGGCTTAATACCAAGGTACTTGTGCAAAGCAAAAACATCTTGCACTTTCCATTTATGGATGGGTAAGAAAGTAAATAAGAATCCATCTCCGCGGGGATCTTCGCTAAGCCAGTTGTACTGTGCCCTCTTTTCAGACTCCTCTGCGCGAACGCCAGACCAGTTTATAACTTCACCATCAAATTCAGAAAGCAGGGGCTCAAGCGCAAATTCCGAAGCAATATCAATCTTCAGTTCCTGAGTGCAAAACCTTGCTTGCCGGGTTGGCATCGATCCATGAACAATGCAGAGATCAAAAAATGCATTCCCTGTTGGCTTGGTAAGTGCAATCGCTAGCTCAATCTGCTCATCCGTCATAGGTGGAATGACTTCACCAGCATAAGCTCCCTGGCGAATCACATGTGGTTTCCTCCACTTTTCTGCGATGCGTTTACGTCGAGCTGCAAAGCGTGACTCAGGAATTTGCAGTTTGTAGATTTCAACTGGCTGCGCGCTGCCGCCAATGTTTTCATGCAGAGATTGAATGTAGTCGTATGTTTCAGGATGCTCGTTATCTGTGTCACAGCATATCGCGCGATAATTGCCCTCCGTCGCAATATTGCAAATGGCTTTCGCCGCTGTTGAATCTTTCCCTCCAGATACACTTACAACATGCTGCCTATCTGCGCCATCAGACACAAAGCAACTTTTAAATGCAGCAACAGTTTCATCAAGCAAGGTGCGAACATCAGAGATGTGAATCGCTGGAGCATAAACATCAAACTTTGGTTTTTGCTCTTTTGGACACTCATCATCAATCCAGTGCAATTCAGATACGTTCGAATCAGTCGTAAGATCCCACACTTGCCAGCAGTAAAATACTGCACTTGACTGGCCGTCATCATGGCCGCCTTTATTACACTTAACTCGATTCACAAAGAGATAAACCCGGTTTGGAGCTTTATCTTTGTAAATATTACTAAAGCGACCTTTTGTCTCTAGTGATGCCACACGGCTAAATACAGCGACTTTTTTCTTGCTATTGCTTAAGGCCTGGACAATGAACTCCCCAAGAATGGAAAAAGGAGGATTCATGATCGTGTTATCAAACTCCTGACTGAAATTTAGATAGTCAATGTTTGGTGTTCCATATCCCCAATCATAAATATCAACACTCGTAACATCTTGATGTCCTGTTGCCTGAAGAACTTTACTGATATCTCCCTTACCGCACCCCGGATCCAGAATAGAGCCTTCGAACGTTTCGCGCTTCAACAAAGCAGCGACAGCCCATTGAGGTGTTGTATACAAATCTGATGCCAGAGCATTGTCATTTCGTTTTGTGTTTGCTGTCGCCATTACGCCGCCCTCGCCTGTTCTTCCTGTGCCGTTTCCACACGTAGCCAGATATCCGCTTCGCGTACCCGCGGCCGCAGCTGATGGCGTGCCCATGGTGAATACCGGTTCAACAACTCCAACAGCAGATCAACCTTATCCGATGGCACACCGAATTCCCGCCACTTCACCACATCCAATGCCAGCACATTGCAGTGATCGGCTATCAGCTTAATGGCCGGGCGGTATTCAATGCCTTCAAACATAGCCACATGCCGAATGGCGGCACGAACGGCCAGCCCGCGAAGTGCCAGTAACATTGCTTCTTGCTGCTCGTTCATGCTGCTTTCTCCATGTATTTGTTACGACGGAAGCTGGCCCAGTTGAAACTCAGCCACGCGCCGCCGTCTTCCATAATGCGATCAACCGATGCGTCACCCAGCACAGCGATCAGGTCGTCTTGTTCCAGGTTGGTCAGAATGCCGGTTGGCAGTTCGTTCTGGTAACGGCCATCGATGATGCGGCCCAGCAATACCTGTTCGTTCACGCTCATGCGCTGGCGGCCCACTTCGTCAATCACCAGGTAATGCACGCCCGAAAGGTAACGAATAATCGCGGCTTCGGTAGTGTTCTTGGTGCTGTAGGATTCGTGGAATTTACTCATCAGCTCTGCCACGGTGATCACCAACACCGAACGCTTCTGGCTCAGCAGCTCGTTACCCATGGCACAGGCCAGATGGTTTTTCCCGGTGCCACTGGTACCCGCGAAAATAAACCCGCCCGATTTGCCACTCAGAAAACCATCAAACCAGCGCCGAACCTCAGCAAATATCTGCCGCTGCTGCGGCGTGTGGGTGTAATAATTTTCAAACCGGCAGTGAATGTGTTTTTTACGAATACCACTACGGCCAACGGCTTTCGCTGCCATTGCGGCAAGGTGTTCGTTACGAATTTTACTGGCCGTTTTCTCGGCCTCCTGCTGACGAATGGCAGCCATTTGCTCAGCGGTGTACGGTTTGATGTGCGCAGGCACCCGGGCCTGCAGGCGTTGAAATGCGTTCATCGGTAACCCTCCGGTGGTCCATAGTTTCCACTGCTGCGGCCCATACGGCTGAACATGCCCTGCCGCTGGCTGCCTCCGCGTTCACTGGCCCATTTGTTGGCATTGCGCATACCGTTCCGCCAGGCGGCCACCCAGTCGGTGTACTTCTGGCCCCTTGCCAGCATGGCGTCACGCCATTGCTGTGTGGCAGCCTGAATGCTCAGAGTGAAACCCTGCTCGGCATACCACTGCTGCATGACATCGGTCACAGCGAAGTCATCCGGCAGGCTCGTTGCCAATCGCTTTCGTTTTTTGCCTTCAGCGATTTGCTCTGAATTCGATTCAGAATTTTCGCTAAGGGGGGCTTTAGGGGGATCTTTAATATCTGATGGATCTAATGACGGTTTGGGGTCAGATTTCGACCTACCCCCTGCGCTATTCTGACCTAGGTCAGATTTCGACCTAGGGTTAAATTCGACCCCCTCTTCCAAGGTGTTTTTCAGTACCGAAATGTGAATTTGATACAGGTTGGTGTCGTTGGTTTTCGTACCCTCTTCAGTGGTTTTCTTCCTGCGTTGCGCAGATAGCACGCCCTGTTCGCCCAGCTTCTTCAGCTGGGCTTTTACCGTTGAACGGGAAAGAGAACATTTGCGGGCCACGGAATCGATGCTGGGCCAGCACAGCCCTTCATCGTTCGCGTAGTCTGCCAGGCACAACATGATCAACTTGGTGTTGCCAGAAAACGCCGGCGAGTCCCACACCATGGTCATCACTTTAATGGACATGGACTAACCTCGCCTGCTGCACTTTGGTACGGTAAATATGCTCAGCCTCGGCCCGGCTGATAATGACAGCGGCACGCGGTGTGGTCAGCACCCAGCACGACTGTCCATTAATGGTTTTGAATAAAAGATTCATTGCACGAAATCCTGTTATCAGGCTGCTTTACGGGTCATTTCCGACTCAAGGTACTGAAGCAGTGGCTCATGAGAACCGGCGCTCTCCTGCACTTCTTTGTAAGCGGTGCGGAGTTGGTCAAGCGATGCGTTCTCAGGCAGTTTCAACACAGATACCAGCGCCTCGGAGCTTTCTTTGCTCAGCGCGGCCAGCAGATTATCCCGGTTAACGGTATGTTCATTGGCGCCGATCACCGCGACAGAAAACCCTAATGGGTTCAGAAAGGTGTTCAGCATTTGGCAGCCGCGAGCTTTGGGTAGTGCAGCCAGAATGGCGGGCAGCAAATCCATGATGGTCGCCTTGGCTTCATCGCTTGGCTTTTCCAGGTAACGCCAGAAATTTTGCTCATTGTTTTTGTCGTCGGCTCCCGGCACTTTCAGCAGCACTTTTCGCTGTGCGTCGGATTCCGAAGCCAAATCGAATTTGTGATAGAAGTGTGCGATCTTCGAGGCGATGAAGTTTTTCGAAACTTCGGTACGCCACCCTTCCACAGCGTTACGTGTAACGCTTTTTAAGCTCTGCATGTTGTTCTCCTTACTGGTTATATATACAGAAAATTGACATTCAACTTTCAAGTACATTTTTCAACTATGATCTGTCATGCGACTTGACCTACAGGGTAGATATCAGGCCGTAAAACACTTTTATTAACACGACCATCAGTTACTAAATGAAGGTCTTGAGCCAATTTGAAGCCCGCCATTTTTCTACCGTACATCACATGACGTAGGTAATTAGGGCTTGTATTTACTGACAATGCTAAGCTTCGTTTCTCTGTTACATTCAGACTTTTCCAATATTCGACATACATAAATTTACCTCCTGGGTACATTTAACACTAAAGTTTATTGACCTGCAAGGCCGTGTACCTTTTGGGTACTTAGATTTATGATTATGCTATGAAGAAGATCGAAGATTTGCGGCTGGAAAACGCCCGTACGCTACTAAAGAATTTCAATACATTGGCTGATTTCGCCGATGCGATTGAGCGTTCTCCCACGCAAATGAGTCGAGTGATTGGTAAAAACCCTACCAAAGTCATTGGGTCACGCATTGCCAGGCACATTGAGCAAAGATTAGGCTTAGAAGAAGGTTGGCTAGATAGTGAACATGACTCAATTCCCACTACTCATGGAGTAGCAGAGGTGAGTCCTATTTATAGTGTCGCGCAGGTTCAATCTTTCCCACTAATCAGCAGCGTTCAGGCAGGAAATTGGAGCGAAATCAACGAGCGAGAAATTGCTGACGCACCTCGTTTCCCATGCCCAGTCCCATGCGGACCAAGAACATTTGTTCTTCAAGTTGAAGGGATTAGCATGGAGCCGAATTTCAAAGACGGAAATTTGATTTGGGTAGATCCCGACGTAGAACCTATCAATAAGAAACTTGTCGTAGCCCGACTAGACGATCGGAACCAAGCTACATTCAAACAACTGATCATTGAAGATGGATTGAAAATGCTCAAGCCACTAAACAAAGAGTGGCCAGAGCAATATGTACCAATCAATGGAAACTGTACAATTGTAGGGGTTGTTGTATTTGGTGGGTTTATTACTTAAATTTAGGCTGCTTCTACTGAAAATAGAATCCCATAATCTTTTGAAAACATCATAGAAAACTTCGTGTTACCAAGTTGCTTGGTAGTAAATTTGTTTGGTGTGCTTGATGCTCCATTGACAAGTTCGATAAGCATCTGCCCTAGCCCTAACTGCTTTGCTTCTGGCTCAAACAGTTCAACTACAATACCCATCACTAGTAATGTATCACCAGACGATGCTATTGAATCATCGAGCACACTTATGAGGGTAATGCCTTTTACTTCATCAGTACCTTTCTTTAATGCTGCAAGAAAAGCCATCTGTTCGCTTGTCATAGCAAAAAACATCGCATCATTTGTTTTTCCATCCCAGCGCTCTAATGACGCGATCTTATACTTAGCATCTAACTTGAATTCAGACTCCTTAAAATTCTCATGAAAAGCTTGATTGAATCGCAGTTGAAAATCTTGAGCAGTGAAGCCAGTAACCTTACTTCTGGTATTTTCAACTATATCCTCTAGCAAGTTTGAACTTGGCTCAGATGCATTCGCAGCTAAGGCCCCACCAGCACAAATCGCAATCCCAAGCCAAAAAAACCAAGTGAAAATTTTCATATTCCATTACTCCGCTTTCTGAACATTTACCATGCTGAAAATCCAATAGTCTGATCTATCAATATGCGACCAACTCTAATGAATTGTAAAAAACTCAAAAATTGACTTTACAGGTCAATACTCAAGATGTACCTTTTAGGTACTCAAAGACAAGGTGAACCATTCAGGTACATTAATCATCACTTATAAAACAGCCGCCGAGAGCGATTACTCTCCCAGCGGCTTAAGTACGACACCGAAGTGTCGTGCCTTGCCAAACAGCAAGGACATTGATAGCGAAGAATACACATTTAGGAATTATGTGCGGAATGAAAGTTAAACGATTGATTTATCGGACACAAACAGAAGTTACTGATTAGAAAGACATTTGCGAGGCGTCTCGCAGCATAATTTTGCAATCGTGTAATGAACTCGCGGGCTGACCACCCGCTTCAAATTAGGAGACCGAAATGAACGCACGGAATGAATGCGAAGCAGCACAGCAATCCCCTAGCCCAACGAACGGCCATACCGTTCGCTTAAGTCTTCATGGCATGCACCTGGCTTTATCAGAACTCATTACTGTAGTACGTGAACAACCCGATAACACGGTGATCTATAGGGAGCGCGACATCAAAGAATCGGGTATCTGGCGCTATATTCTGGATATTGATCAGGCATTTAAGATTCACGAAGCGTCTGAAGCAAAAGACCGTTGTATCTGTGAATCCATTGTTGAGATATCACCAAGTTCGATTTGAAACAACAAACACCCATTCGTGCAATGAGCCCGCGGGCTGACCACCCGCCCAAACATAAAGGACCACCAGATGAAAACACTAAATACCGCCAAGTTTATTCAGCTTGCCAGCGGGATAAACAAACTTGCTCAAGCTCGGGCAGAAATGCAGATCATTGAATCCCGGCTACCAGCCAATGACGAACTAAAAGTCAGGATTCAAGAAATGGATAAGCAGTTAGAGAGCTTCTTTTATGGCTTCTGCGTAAGCGTCGATGAATCTTACATTCGTCAGTTTGAAAAGATTGGCCACATGGCCGCCCGTATTGACGAAGCCTTTAAGCGGGAAATGGCGCTTCATTAAGCAGAAAACCCCACTCAGTGACCAAACCAAGCGGGGTTTCCATTCGTGCAATGAACCCTCAGGCTCAAGACAAAGAATACAGCAGTGCTGACCACACCGCAAGGCACTCCCTTGAGTGCCAGTATTCAACCAGTAAGGAATCGTGCAATGAGAGAACCAGTAAGAAACAGCATTGAAGCATTTATTTGTAACAACGTTGCCGCAGCTTTAGATAAAGAAGGCTACGGTTCAAGCGAAGTAGATTTAGGTGTAAACGAAGCCCTTCGCTTTTACCGCACCACCTGCACTTTCAAAAAGGGCAAAGTCTTCGAAAGCTGCCTGGCGAAAGCCAAGGCCATGGTGTCTCCGGCCAAGAAATCTAAGTCGAACAGTAAAAAGGTGGCCGCATGACTGCCGACAATAAAAAACGCGAGCAGGGAAGAAAACGCGCCCAGAAGTTACGCGAGAATCGCAAAGCCAGCGGCATCACCACATTCCCGTTGCCGTTAGAGAAAGTGGAACTCGAACGGCTGGATGAGATCTGCCAGTTCTTCTCACACCCTAACCCACCCTGCGGCCACGCCGAAGGGTTACAAATGCTGATCCACCGTGTTCACAATGAGATATCGGGCATTCGCGAAAAGCTGGGCAACTGCCAATACTGCGGCGAATGCCTGCCCGAAGGCTGCGGCAAACTGCGCGAAGGCGGCCTGTTCAAAGGTGACGCCCGCTGCTGGCACACCCTAAACCGAATCCGCATCCACGATATTACGCAGAGGGCTAGCTAATGAGCATTGCACTGTATGCCCTGGCCTGTTTGGCTTTTTATATCTGTTACACAATCACTACTTCCAACAAGCAGTGAGCCACGACAACAAAGAATCGAAAGGACAACGGTTATGAAAAAAACTTTACATCCAACCTGGCTGACTTGTGAAAACTGTGGCAGTGACAAGCTAGAGGTGATAACAGAGAAAGGCAATGAAGAGTGGCTATATTCAGGTGACTTTGCAAAATGTCTGAATTGCTCAGCAGTAGGTTCGATTGAAGCTGATGGTGAAAGTGCATGGTTCGAAGCTAATGAGGAGAATCACAATGTTTAACTACAGTTGTTACCCTACTATCGAAGTTTCCTATAAAGGCAAAGAACCAATAACCGTGACACCGTCACAGTTTAAATCTGACAAAGATCATGAGCAATCACCCAAGACTTTAACAGAAGCAACCGACCAGTCGACAACGCAGTTAATCAGCCATAAAGAAGTGCTGGCTATGTTCCAAATCAGCAGCAAAGCCACCATCTACAAATGGCGCCAGAACCGCGGCTTTCCTGATCCGGTGACGCACATGCCCTTACGCTGGCTACGATCTGCGGTAGAAGAATGGAAGTATAATGTGGGAGGCTTTGGGCGATGATGGAAGGAAGCGGCTGGGAGGCCGCTTTCAACAAATGAAGTATTAAATAGAAATAGTGTTTGTTACTAGATTCTCTATTGCAATTATATTTTCAATTTCATTGTGAACTGTTAAGTTATTCTCTTTCGTTTCAATAGAAACAATCAAACTAAACTTACCGATACTTGATTGACGGTTTTCCTTTTTCAACTCTTTCCACCAGCCACCAACTGGATACACTGCAATATATTTTTTTTCAGCCAACTCTTGAGCAGTTCCCGTCCAAACATCACAGTGAATAGAGCCTCTATCTCTTAACTTCGGGCCAAGTAACCATTGAGAAGAATCGCTATCGCCTTTATCGATGTCTGGATTATCATCACGAAATTGTTTATTAATTCGATAGACAAACTCATTGCTATCTTCTGAAGCGCTATTTATATCAAATCTCAATCCAAAAGAACTGTATTTGTATTTGTTTTTCCAACCCCTTTCCCCAGGATTTGGCTCAACAAAATATGATAATGTAACTCTAAGCTTAACCTCTTGTTCCGCAATTTTTTGTAGCTCATTTTCAGGCCATGGAAGAGTATACAGTATCATTGAATTTAATGTACCGTTCGGTGTATACGGTTGGATTTGATCTTCAATGACCAAGTTTACAGAACGATCACCACTAGAAATTGCTTTCCTTAAGTTTGGATATCCAAAACCAGCAATTCTTATAAGATTTTCTACTTTCCGTTTATTGTTATATGGTGCATATCGTTCATATAACTTCTGTGGCCATTCAGCACTATGAACAGTTAATGCTCTAATAGTTTCTGGCCAATAGTCAGGGTATTCACTCCATAACTTCGAAACAAAGTTGGCTGCAAGAGCCGTTGCAGCACTAGTCTCTCGAAACGGGGTTAGATAAACACCTGAAGAAAAATTATGGTACGTAGAAACTAGACTTAACTCTTCTAGATCAGCTGCAAAATTACAGCTACTGTCAAATCCATAATTTCCACCTTCAAAAATGACATCTGGTTTGAAAGGAGACTGAGTTCCCCATGTAAGGCTAGATGTTGTTGTTGGGCCAATATCAGTCAGATCAGATAATAATGTATGCCCCGGAGTTGAAATTGCGTCTTCACTTGCCCAATAACCGACAGTAATGGCGTTATATGAGTTTGCAGGATCTTGAACCGAAGATATTTCACAAGAATAAGGAAATTGTGCAGACATACTTGGTTCAACATTACCTGCTGAAATAATAAATAAACGCCTAGTATCGTCATCTGGTGTTTCTGCTGCGAGAGAGTCAATTGTCGCAGACCAGCTTGATGGTGCACCAGAAAGAGTATAATCAGATGTAACTGCTAATGTGAAAATTCTATTGTTAGATGGTCTAATAGCGTCAATGCTATAAACAAGTGATTCAGTTATAACACCATACAAATCAGGCTCATTATATCCGTTATCAGGTAAAATTTTCGCGGACTCTATTACTGATGTCACCTCAACAGAGGGTTCTTGTAAAGTGTATTTCAAATCTCCAAGCACAGCTAAACCAGCCATACTTGTCCCATGGCCTCTTTGGTCTCCAGCAGACCAACTTGGATGGTATGTTATTTGAGCGGTTGGATCACTAGACGACGCAAGTAATGGATGCTCAGTATTAACGCCTGTATCCATGATACAGATAGGTACGCGAGAATCCGAATGGGTAATTTCGAGATCGCTTACCCACTCATACTGATCACATGGTGTCAATTCAATAAAGTCAGTTGAAATTATGCCAGCAGGACGAATTTCAGCAATTGTTCCTGTTAAAAAATGTAGTTTTTCTAAATTTTCAACAGAAGAAAAAGCTATTTTTACATATCTTTCTTTAAACTTAATACTTTTATTTGAAAACCTTATATCAAGTGCATAAGAAAGCTTATCAATATTATTTTCTATTTCTCGAACTGAATCTTTCGTGGTATTAAACCATACTTCAAAACTATAAACTGTCGTTCGTTCCTCTGGAAAGGGATTCGAACTAAACCACAAATCTTCTAGCTTTGATTCCTTTATAGCAGAAATAGACTCAATGAACTCCTGTTGCTTAGGTTTTCCTAACTTTGTCTCTTCATACCCATAAGAATCAATTGCTTTTTCTAATTTTAGAAGTTTATCAGTCGGAATAGCAACATTTGCAATTAAAGTTCCATTATCTTTTTTTACCGATAAAATTTCCATGCCATTTTTATCAAGGCTATCTATCTTCAATGGCTTTGGATTATCTTTGTTTTCAACAAATGTTAGAACAGTTTTACTAGGTTTTTCTTGAATGCCAAGTGAAGTCTGAATTTGGGTGATTTTCTGTGACGATTTTGAAAAAGCAGTTGAAAAAGAAGATTTTATAGCATTATAGTGCCCTACCTTATTTACATGGTAGGGCGTAGAATTCATGGGTGTACCAATTGCTTTAAAACCATATATATTATTTTTCGGCTTTATTTTTAAATGCTTTTTCATTGTCAACCTTAAATATGGTAAGATTTTCTTTCCCTAAATATGCGTTCTAGGGTCTCTTGGCTTATATTTTTAGTATCTTTTATAATTGCAGTTTTCATTGCATCATCGCAGCTTTTACTAATTTCCGCATAACTTAACCCGTCAGCTGCGACAATTAGTTTTTCTTTATTTTCAATATCCAATTCAAATGAGATAAACTTAGACTCAATTAACACAGAAATATCTGAGCTTTCTGGATTTTGATATTCTATAACATCATCAAATCTTCTATAAAGAGCATTATCCAGAATTTCTTTATGGTTAGTTGCCGCAATAATCAAACTATCTGAATGGTGCTCATCAAGAAGTTGTAAGAATGTATTTAGAACACGCCTTACTTCTCCCACATCATTAGTAATACTTCTTTTTGAACCAATTGTATCGAATTCATCAAAAAGATATACTCCACGATGCTGAGAAATATAATCAAATATACTTCTTAACTTTGCTGAAGTTTCACCCATATATTTAGTCATTAGAGAATCCATTCTAACTATAAATAATGGTAGGTGAAGCTCACAAGCAACAACACTAGCAGACATTGTTTTTCCTGTTCCCGGTGGTCCATATAGCATTAAGTGTCTTTTAGGAACCAGACCAAACTGTCTAATTTTTTTTGAGTTCCGATTCTCGTCTAAGAACCTAGTTAATTTATTTTTAATTTCATCAGATAAAACTATATTATTAAAGTTAACTACTGGGTGAGCTACAGAAAATAAATCAGATGAAGGTTGAACCATTTGTGCTGAGCTTGCAGATAAGACCTTCGGCATACCACTTTCTGAGTTCATGGAAATTTTAGCTTTGTCAACTAAAAATCTTAATTCGTCAGCAAACTTAGTATGGCCAATTTTTGCTTCATGTGCAGCAATCTGAAGGACAACAGATAAAAACCTATTATCATCCTTTTTTGTAAAGTGCTTTACCAGCATTTTGATTTGATTTGCACTAGCCATCTTACTTTCTCTCAATGTGTAACAACCTCATTATATGTTCATTCTATGATTCATAGTCAAAAAGTTTCATTTTTTTTGACATCAATACACATAGTTCTCAAATGCACCTGGACATATAACACTCTTATTCGTACTTCTTAAGTACAGCTGCCGATTATAGTTAAAGTAATCAATAAAAAAACGTATAAATGAAAACTAATCTGTTATTTGTCCAAACAGCCGTATGCCATACAACTCATACCCTTCAAACTGCTCTTCCAACCAATCATGTTTGTTGTACACAGACAACACCCCCCCCAGCTCATGCCCCAGCATTTTCTCCACCACATGTGGCATCACCCCAAGCTCTGAGGCTCCAGTTGATAGAGAACGTCTGAAATCATGGGTACGCCATTCTTCAAGAGGCAGGCTGGCACGTATACGGCGAATGTAACGGTTAGCAGCTGAGATTGAGATTGGGGTATTGAGATCATGCCCTGGGAACAGTACATCATCGTAGGTTTCCATGACGCGCTCTAAAATGGCCCGGGCTTTGGAGGGGATTGGCCGGCGGATTGGTTTGTTGGTTTTGCTAAGTTCTTTGGGTACTGTCCAAATACCGGCTTTCATATCGAAGTGAGAACGCCGTGCAAGGCGGAGTTCAGATAGACGATTGCCCCATAGCATTGTCAATTGATGAAGGGTTTTATTGGCGGTGCTAGCGCGACTGCGTTCAATGGCCTGCCAGATGATCGCGAGTTCAGACCAGGTAGGGACACGAGAGCCATTTTCTGGCCGAGCACCAACATTCTGCTTCTTTATTCGGTCTATATCTGTCCGCTCAATGATAAATTTGCTTTTGCAGTAGTTCAGGCAAGCACGAAGCTTGGCAAATACCGATTGCGCGGTTTTGGGCTTTTCGGCACTGATCGAGTCAAGCCATTTCATCCACTCTCTGGCTGAAATGGTTTCTACGTTCTGGTTTGGAAAGGTGCCCAGCATGTAGTTTTTTGCAAAAGAGCGATTTAGTTCTTGTGTCCCTTTCTTTAGCGTAGGTACATAGTGCTGTAGCCAGTAATTGACGCAGTCATCCAAAGTGACGAAATCTTGCTCACCGGTGATGGCAATTTCAGGATTTCTTCCTGATTCCCTCAATTCCATCATGATTTTATGTATCCGCCTTGCCTCCTTCAGGGTAGTTGCGGGATACTTACCTATCTTGATCCTTAGACTTTTACCGTTAAAACGACAGCGATACTGAAAGGTGATTTTTGCAGTGGGAGATATCCGGGCCACCAGCCCTTCCCCATCGTTAAGCTCTGCAGGACCATCATAGCTTTCTTGCTTCGCGATCAGTTTTAATTGGCGGTCTAAGATAGTCATACTAAATCCTTAAAATTCCCCCTCATTCAACCAAAATGATGGAGTTCGATTTGGACACACAGAGTAAAAATTTGGACGCAGCATTGGACACAAATGCAAATCCCAAACGTAATTACTCTGGAATTAACAACTGTATAAAAGAACAGTATAGCATTGAAAAGCCATTTTTAGAACAAACACTTAATACTAATCCGGTGGCTTTAGGATACAACTATGAACGATACAAATAAGCCAACCTTGTTTTGGCTGGACTATGAGACATTTGGTGCAAACCCTTCGGTTGATCGACCTTGCCAGTTTGCCGGGGTGAGAACCGACATGGATTTCAATGTGATTGGTGAGCCATTGGTGATTTACTGCCAGCCGCCCAGCGATTACCTGCCGTCACCCGAAGCCTGCCTGATCACAGGTATTACACCGCAAGAAGCGATGGAAAAAGGCTTACCGGAGCATGAATTTATTGCGCGCATTCATGCCGAGCTCTCAAAACCCAATACCTGCGTCATCGGCTATAACAATGTGCGCTTCGATGACGAAGTCACTCGGTATACTCTGTATCGCAATTTTTACGATCCCTATGCCTGGAGCTGGCAAAGCGGCAATTCGCGCTGGGATATGCTTGATATCATGCGTACTTGCTATGCGTTACGCCCAGATGGTCTGAACTGGCCAACAAACGAAGACGGATTTCCGAGCTTTAAGCTTGAGCATTTATCTGTTGAAAACGGGATCGAACACAGCAACGCACACGATGCAATGGCCGATGTGTACGCCACGATTGAACTGGCCAGAAAAGTCAAAGCCAGCCAACCCAAACTCTTTAACTACCTGTTTAACTTGCGTCATAAACGTAAATTGCAGGCGTTGATCGACATCGCTGAGATGACGCCCTTGGTGCATGTTTCAGGTATGTTTGGTTCTGAGTGCGGCAATACCAGCTGGATCGTCCCCATGGCCTGGCATCCGGATAACAAGAATGCGGTCATTTGCGTCAATCTGGCGATGGATCCTGCCCCGCTGTTCGATCTGGATGCTGACAGTCTGCGTGAGCGTCTGTACACCAAGCGTGCTGATCTCAACCCCGGCGAGCTGCCTGTCCCGCTCAAGCTGGTTCATATTAATAAGTGCCCGGTACTGGCACCGGCGAAAACACTGACGGCCGAAGATGCTGAGCGACTGGGGATTGACCGGGCTCAATGTCTGGCCAATCTGAGCGCGCTGAAAGATAAGCCGCAGATCCGTGAAAAACTGCTGGCCGTGTTCGGCCAGGACAGAGAGTTTGAGCCAAACGATGATGTTGATACACAACTGTATAACGGCTTCTTTTCTGCTGCGGACAAATCGGCGATGGATATCATTCGTGAGTCCGCCCCTGAAGAGTTGGGCAAACTCGAGCTGAATGTGGACGACAAACGCATCAAGCCATTGCTGTTCCGTTACCGCGCCCGTAATTTCCCGTTAACGCTAAGTCATCAGGAACAGCAGCAGTGGAAGTATCATTGTCAGGATTACTTCGAAACCAAACTGCCGGCTTACATGCAAAATCTCGAATCTATCGCGATGGAACACCAAAGCGATGAGAGAAAAATGAAAATCCTGAAGGCCGTGTACGATTACGTAGGCAAGCTGGTGTAATTACACAGCCAGGATGCCAGAAAGGCAAATCGTTACAGAGCGCTGATCTTGCTCAGTAATTTCGCAACCCTGACCTTCAGAATGGTCAGGGTTTCTTTTTTCAGACACTTTTCCTGCCCCGGTAGTTTGAACTTCAACGCAAGGCCAATAACAATTAATAAGTACCCGCTTTGTGTCATGCGTCATGGAGGCGCTTGGCGACATAAGCCACCATCAAGCCAATGATGTTTTACTGCCAGATGCCACAGGGACAGCATGCCGACAGTAAATTGGAAAAGTGATTATTATGGCAACTGAGTCTCTCACCCGGTGTTATCGATTTGCCAGGGTGGATTTTGAACCCGATCTGCGGCTGCTCGTCTGGCCTGATAAATCAGAGACCGCCCTGACGCTGCATGAGTCACGCCTGCTTGAAGCTCTGTGCTACTTTGCCGGAGAGGTGATCAGCCATAAATCATTGTCTGATAAAACATTTCTTCCGCAGGATTCCATGTCGCACATACAAAAAATCGACCTGGCTTCGATATTCAATTCGCTTCGCCGCAAGCTGACAGTTAACGGTGTGATGGCTATTCCAATCGAGGTGCTCCCCCATTTTGGCTTTCGCGTCCCTCTGCCGAAAGAGACCTGTCGCCATATCCATCGCTTCAGACAACCCGAGACGCTGCCGTCCAAACCGTCGCCACAGCCGGCAATCACAACGGTTAAAACCAGCCGACCGCATAGTTCCGCAACAGAGCACATAGTAAAACACAGCCTGATGCATAAACTGTCTGTGTTGTTGCTTGCTGCCGCCGGCATTGCAATCGTCATCGTTTCAAACCTGTGAACAAGCTGACCAGGATCAACACAGCCACAAAGAAATGTGGTGTAGATCTCATCCATTTTGTATCATTGCGGCACCATTCATCATCATCCTGACGTATATGAGCTATCTGCGTTCATTTGCAATCATTGCCATTTTTCTGATGGTAGGGAAAGGATTTCAGTCTCTTACTCAGATCCCCATCCCCGGCAGCATTCTCGGCATGTTATTTCTCTTCACAGCTCTGTCTGCGGGCCTGTTGCCGCCCAACTGGGCTAAACCCGGCTGTCATCTGTTTATTCGCCATATGGCTATTTTGTTTGTGCCTGTGGGTGTCGGGCTGGTCAATTATCTGGATCTGCTCAGAGCCAATGCCTTGCCTGTTCTGGTAAGCACCATAGGCAGCAGTTTGGTGGTTCTGTTATTTGTTGGCTGGTATGTACAGCGCAAGGAGTCTGACTGATGTGGTTAGCCGTTACGCTGATTGTTTTTATTCTTGCCCGTCAATTATCCAAGCGCTTCCAGCACCCCATTCTTAATCCGTTACTTCTCTGTCTGGTGGTGATCATTCCGCTGCTTTTGGCGCTTAATGTGCCTTATGACGTCTATTTCGATGATAACAAATGGATTCATTACCTGCTGGAACCCGCTGTCGTTGCCCTTGCTTTCCCTCTTTATGAGCAATTGCCGCAAATTCGCAGCCGCTGGAAAGTCATAGTCACGGCCAGCCTGTTTGGCAGCATACTCTCAATGATTACCGGCACAGCAATTGCCCTTGCTCTTGGCGCTGATTTACAGCTTACTGCCAGCATTCTGCCTAAATCCGTGACCACCCCCATCGCTATGGCGGTTGCTGAACAAATTGGCGGTGTGCCGTCGCTGGCCGCCGTCATGGTTCTGATCGCCGGCGTCTTTGGCGCCGTATTGGGTTATCCGTTGTTTAAGCTCGTCAACATCACCCATCCTATGGCCAAAGGATTAAGCATGGGAACAGTGGCACACGCATTAGGCACAGCCAAAGCTGCTGAGGAAAATTACAAAGATGGTGCGTTCAGCTCACTGGCCTTAGTGCTTTGTGGTGTCATTACCGCCATACTCGCCCCGATAATCTATCCGCTGCTATTGTCTGTCTTCCACTGACAACAAAGCCACTCATTGCTTCTTTAGCGGTCTTGCTGTGTAACGCCCTTACAACACCAGCACAGCCAGACCGCTTTACTGAGTACTTAAATACATACACTTATCTCATCGATCGTGTGAAACCACTCACTAATTTGCAAATGAGATGAAATAAACAACCCTTAATGGTGACAGAGATCACTATATCTATTCTTTTACGCACTACAATGCGTAAGTGAATACATTAAGGAGAATCAGTATGCGCACCGAAGTAATGGACGCTTTAGAGCACCTGCCACACACATTGTCACAGGCGCTTAAGCCTATCATTACCGCTCCGAGTTTTGATGCCACACTGAGCAAAGAAGAATTCGAACAGTTAATGGAAGACAGTCAACTGACGGATGCAGATCTGCGTATTCAGTTACTGAAAGTGGCTGCGGCTTACTCGATTGCCTCTCTTTCCAACTTCCATGTGGGTGCCATTGCCCGCGGAAACTCAGGTCGCCTGTATTTCGGTGCGAATATGGAATTCAGCGCCACCTCTATGTCACAAACGGTTCACGCAGAGCAGTCTGCAATCAGCCATGCCTGGTTGAAAGGCGAAACGGGTATTACCGACATTACCGTCAACTACTCCCCCTGCGGACATTGCCGGCAGTTCATGAATGAACTGACAACGGCACAAAGCATCATGGTGCAATTGCCAGAGCGTTCACCCAAAGCACTGCAGGAATACCTGCCGGAGTCCTTTGGCCCGTCTGATCTGGGTATCACCGAGCTCTTATTATCAGACAGCTCACATAAGCTGAAGCTCGAAACCGATGATGTGCTGCTGCAAGCAGCCTGTAAAGCGGCAGATAAATCACATGCGCCATACAGTAAAAACTATGCGGGAGTTGCGCTGAAAGCAAAAGATGGCCGGCTGTTCTCAGGCATGTATGCCGAGAACGCAGCATTTAACCCGAGCCTGCCACCACTCCAGGTGGCACTGATTAACATGAATATGGCGAGCTATCCGCTGTCAGATATTGTTGAAGCCGCTTTGGTTGAACAGAAAGACTCAGCGATCAGCTTGCTGGCTGATACTCAAAATACGCTGGAAACCTTCGATCCTGATATGCCGCTCTCCTACGCCGCCATCTGATAACAAACTAAAAGTTCCTTGCAGCCGACAAAGCCCCCTGTTTTGTCGGCTTTTTTTATCAATTAACAATTTCTTCTATGCACTCATCAGAGTATGATTCCAGATTATTTTTTCTGAAAGACACCTTATGACTCATCGACACAACCCTATTCAGGGCGCTTGCTGGATGCTGACAGCCGGAATGGCGTTTGCCGTGGTTAACAGCATGGCGCAATATCTGAGTGTGACCTTCCATTTGCCATCTACCACAGTCGGTTTGATTCAATACTTTATTGCT
The DNA here is from genome assembly GCF_038519165.1 of Photobacterium sp. SP02. Lineage (NCBI taxonomy): Bacteria > Pseudomonadati > Pseudomonadota > Gammaproteobacteria > Vibrionales > Vibrionaceae > Photobacterium > Photobacterium sp. SP02. The sequence goes on along the minus strand of NZ_JASJOJ010000012.1, from coordinate 78,243 downwards.
CTCCTTGTCATGCTTCCCTGGCTGCGCAATGTCGGTCTTCGTCAGGCTCTGAAAACACAACACTTTGGTATGCATTGCTTCCGTGTGTTTCTGTCGGTTATCGGTATTCAGTTATGGCTGTGGGCTCTGGCGTACCCAGTTCCTATCTGGCAAGGCATTGCGCTGCTGATGACATCACCTTTGTTTGCCACCGTAGGCTCGGGTTTGCTGCTGAAAGAAAAGGTCGGCTTTGTGCGCTGGATGGCAACCCTGGCCGGCTTTGCTGGTGCAATGATCATTCTTGAGCCGTGGGCCGACAATTTCAATCTGGCCTCATTACTGCCCATCGGCGCCGCTTTCTTCTGGGCGAGTTATTCACTGATGGTGAAAAAGATGTCGCACCACGATTCTCCGACGACTATGGTTGTCTACCTGCTGGTGCTGATCACCCCCTTCAACCTTTTTCTTGCTGCGCCTGATTTCACCCTGCCTGTTGGCCAGCACACCTGGGTTCTTCTGATAGGCGCCGGATTATTTACCGCACTGGCTAACTGGGCCATTGCTAAAGCCTATGCCATTGCTGACGCCTCTTTTGTGCAGCCTTTCGATCATGCCAAACTGCCTTTGAACGTGCTGGCCGGATTTATCGTCTTCGGATGGGTGCCACCCGGACGGCTTTGGCTGGGTGCCGCCATTATTATCGCCTCAGTCGCTTTCATCACACAGTGGGAGCGAAGAAAACCGATGCTGCAAGCAGCAACAATCAATGAAGCAGCGTAACTAAAAGATACCCAAACGACTTGACGTTGCAGGTAGGCGGCAAGTCAGTGAAGCCCCATGAGCATAGATAACTATGTGATTGGGGTGAGGAAACGCAGCCAACACCACTGCGGCATCAAGCAGGACGGGTATACAGATACAAAAAAGCTGGCAACTCGCCAGCTTTTTTGATTCATTCTGATTTTTGGATTCACTCTGAATCAGAAACGCACTCTTACACCCATAGCCGCTTCCAGTTCGACATCAACATCTTCCACCATATACAGCGTCGGCCCAACTTCACCATACAGCTCAAACTGATTAACCGGCACTTCCAGGCCAATACCGGAACGGATACCCAATTTGTCATAATGGTTATCAACATACTGCGCGCCGACAAAGGTATACCCCATGTTAAGCTGCGGATTTCTGGTCAAAGTACCCAGATTAAAGGTTTTATCGACCGCAAAACCAAATTCGTCTACACCCAGCGAAAAGCGCAGATCATTGTGTTTGTACTGCACACCACTCATTGGCGAACCAAGAAAAATACCTGCCGATTGCGACGCCAAAGCCGACGTAGACAAACCGCACAACAAAATACCAATCAACGACTTCTTCATGTTACTGTCCGTTTTCCCTGAATTGCGCTCTAACGACCTTAGATTATACTGATAGAGCTCTCTTTAAGCATGTCACTCTACTGTAACTGCAATATCGCGGCAATACGAACCTATAACCATACAAATGACAAATATTTGACATACCAACTGTCAAATAATTACAGATAAACGCATCGTCATTCGGCAGAAATCATTGTTCTCAAAACATAATGCAAAATGCCTCCAGCCTTGAGGTACGCCATTTCTGTTCGGGTATCAACCCGGGCTTTTACGCTATATTGTGACTCTTGTCCCTGTTCGTTGGTGATTTCCAGCGTCAGCGCTGCCCCCGGCGACAAGGTATCAACACCTTTCAGCTGTATTTTTTCCTTGCCGGTTAACGACAATGAAGCCAGTAAACCGTCAGGGAGCTCAACAGGAATCACCCCCATACCCACCAGATTTGAACGGTGAATTCGCTCAAAACTTTCAGCCAGTACCGCTTTTACGCCCAGTAAGCTGGTCCCTTTTGCGGCCCAGTCGCGGCTGGATCCTGTGCCGTATTCTTTCCCGGCAAAAATCACCAGAGGTATGCTCTGGTCCTGATACCTCATCGCAGCATCATAAATTGATACTTCTTCACCTGTCGGCTGGTAAATGGTGTACCCGCCTTCTTTCCCCTTGAGCATCAGGTTCTTAATGCGAATGTTGGCAAAGGTGCCGCGCATCATGACTTCATGATTGCCGCGCCGTGAACCATAGGAATTAAAATCTGCCGGTTCAATACCCTGCTCCTGCAAATAGTGTCCAGCCGGGCTGTCTGCTTTTATGTTACCCGCAGGTGAGATATGGTCGGTCGTTATTGAGTCACCAAATAATGCCAGAATGGCTGCATTTTCAATATCTTTCAGTGGTTTTAGCGGCTGCGTTATCTCGTCAAAATAGGGTGGAAGGCGAACGTAAGTAGAATCTGGCCGCCACTGGTACGTATTCCCTTTATTGATAGTGATCTGCTGCCAGATATCATCGCCGGCAAAAATGTCCGCATATTCCTGCTCAAACAGGCTGTTCTTCACTTCCTTCATCGCCTGCGTGATGTCTTCCTGGGAAGGCCAGACATCTTTCAGATACACCGGCTGACCATTGCTGTCCTGACCCAGCGGCTCTTTGGTCAGGTCAATGCTTGTCGTGCCGGCTAATGCAAAGGCAACCACCAGAGGCGGAGACGCCAGCCAGTTAGCTTTCACCAGCGGATGCACGCGACCTTCAAAGTTTCGGTTGCCAGACAGCACCGAGGAAACAGTAAGGTTGGCGTCATTGATGGCTTTTTCGATTGGCGCAAGTAAGGGTCCGGAATTTCCGATACAGGTCGTACAGCCATACCCCACCAGATTAAACCCAAGCTTGTTCAGATAGTCTTGCAGACCCGATGCCTCAAAATACCGGGTCACCACTTTCGAACCTGGCGCAAGGGAGCTTTTAACCCAGGGCTTAGTCTGCAGACCTTTTTCCACCGCATTTTTAGCCAGTAAACCCGCGGCTAACATGACGCTGGGGTTAGAGGTATTGGTGCAGGATGTGATGGCGGCAATCACGACATCACCGTGAGTCAGTGAGAAGCTCTTGCCTTTGGTATCCTCGCCAGAATCGCCTAAATCGACCTGGATTTGCTGTTCCGGTTGCAAACCGCTCAATGCCAGCAAATCTTCCGTCGCGGTTTTGATATCAGGCAACGAGACTCTGTCCTGCGGGCGCTTAGGGCCGGCCAGGCTCGGGACAACCTCGTCCAGTGCCAATGCCAGGGTATCTGTATAAAATGGCTCAGGCTGGCTGGAATCCCGCCACATGGCGTTAGCTTTGGCATAGGCTTCAACGCGGGCAATCAGAGACTCACTGCGCCCGGAAAGGCGCATATAGCGCAGCGTTTCCTGATCAATCGGAAAGAATCCGCAGGTAGCACCGTATTCTGGTGCCATATTGGCAATTGTCGCCCGATCAGCCAAAGGCAAGGCATCTAAACCGGGGCCGTAGAATTCCACGAATTTACCGACTACCCCTTTTTTTCGCAGCATCTCAGTGACAGTTAAGACAAGATCTGTTGCCGTCACGCCCGGAAGCAATTTACCGCTGAGATGAAAACCAATCACTTCCGGGATTAACATAGAGATAGGCTGACCAAGCATAGCGGCTTCAGCCTCAATGCCGCCAACCCCCCAGCCAAGTACACCCAAGGCATTGATCATAGTGGTATGCGAATCAGTCCCGACCAGAGTATCCGGATACAAGACGCCGCTGTGCTGCCACACCGATTGTCCAAGGTATTCAAGATTAACCTGATGGCATATTCCCGTTCCCGGCGGGACGACACGAAAATTGGTAAAAGCTTGCTGGCCCCAGCGCAAAAACTGATAGCGTTCGATATTACGCTGCATTTCAAGTTCAACGTTTCGGGCAAAAGCCTGTTCAGAGGCGTAAACATCCACCATCACGGAATGATCAATCACCAGATCAACGGCCGACTGAGGATTGATGCTGTCGGGGTTTTTACCGGCCCGGGTCATGGCATCCCGCATCGCAGCCAGATCCACCACGGCCGGCACACCGGTAAAATCCTGCATCAGCACACGGGCTGGACGGTATTGGATCTCTTTATCTGAACGGCGTGTATCAAGCCAGTCAATCACAGATTGGATGTCGGACTTAGTGACAGTGTCACCATCCTCAAACCTGAGCAGGTTCTCCAAAAGCACTTTCAGGGAAAAGGGTAAGCGATCAACCTCCCCCAAATGACGTAGTGTGGTCAGGTCAAAATAATCAAAGCGCTGACCGCCTGTATCCAAGGTTTTTTTACTGTGAAAACTGTCCTTTGAGATCTGTGCCTTCATTACTCACCTCCGTCTTGGTCATTTTGACTATAGACGGGATCAAGCTAATGATAAAAATAGACAATAATCAGAACAGACAAGTGTGACTGACTACACAGCCACACTGCAAACTATATTCAGGCTGGGGTTTGGATGAACCAGACTTCTTCGGCAAAACGGCTTAAGCCCTGCTGACGACGCGGATGTGATTCATCGGCGTCCTGACGCCCGATATGAGTCACTTCGCAGCCCGCGAAAAGTGATCGCACTTCTTCAGCACGGACGCTGAACGGCGGCCCGGCCATTTCTTCCTGAATGTAATCCAGCGTCACCAGCATGATCTTTCCGCCAGGCTTCACCAGAGATAACAGACGCTGCACATAGCTTTGCCGCATGTTCTCCGGCATCGCAATCAGCGCCGCGCGGTCGTACACAGCATCTACGGGCTGAACCGGTGCAGTAAAATAATCACCGCAATAAATACGGACCTCATCAAACTCATACAGAGTATGCCCGTTACCTAATGATGTCACAGTCGGTAAGTACAAATGCTCGGCAAAATAGGCACGGACAGCGATTTCACTTAACTCAACACCCGTCACCTGATGGTGCTTTTCTGCCAGCCAGGTCAAATCCAGAGATTTACCGCACATAGGCACAAACACAGTATCTTCGCGTTGCAGCCCTAATTTCGGCCAGTAATAAGGTAATACCGGGTTAGTGTCGTTTAAATGAAATCCGATTCGGTTCTCTGCCCAGCGGCTATGCCAAAATTCTGCATCCATCGACTGCTCTCTCTGTACTTGACTGACTTCAGGGCGGTATCAGACCACATTTCTGTATTGAGATCCAGCCAGCCCTGCCAGCGCTTCAGCATCGGCAGAAACGAAAAAAGGATGCCTGAGCATCCTTTTTCTTACCTTCGACAAAACAAAGGCCTGCGGTCAATTCTCAATTTCTTTATGCGAGCTTAGTGACAAGGTAACGCACCGGTATCAAGCACCAGCATCAACCTATGCGGAATAACTTGATTGAATCACGACGCACGGTAACCCCACGGAAGGTCACAGGTTCCAGTAACGTCATCAGTTGCTTAGACACAAAAAACTTACCGCCGTAGCTACGATCGCCACCACGGTTTACCCAATCTGCAAATTCATCTGCCAGGTTGAACATTGAGTTTCCTACAAGTAAAACCAGGACTTTCGCAACTTCGCTGTCGTTGTGTTTATTGAATTCTGCGTCACGAACCTTCTTGCGGTATTCTTCGACAATTCTCTCAAGGCAATCAAATCTGCTCATATACACCACCACATAAAAAAGAGGTGCGGATACTACTGATGAATAGTGTTTAAATCAAGCCATCAGACCATGATTTTGGCTATTGCTAACACAAATCAACGCGATCAAAGCACGTTAACAAAATTTCAGTTAATAGAAGCGAGTAATTACCTAAGTTTCTATAACCATTGCTTTACTTTTATGTGATTTCATTTACCAGCCGATGGTTATCGATAATAATCCACCACTTGCACAGAAACAGGCATATTTTGCGGTGCTATCTCAAGCGTGAACTGATGCTGTCCCACCATTTTAAGCGTCCCACCGGACTCCCCCGTCACACTCACTCCTTCAATTTTCGTAAAAGGTTGCTCTGTGCCATAAAACATATTCACCGACAGAGTCACTTTCTGGTTGCTTTCGAGCCCGAAGCTGCATATTCCTGACGAACAGTACACATCCAGCGATTGTTCTTGTTGCTCGATGTGGTCAACACCTTTTACCGGTGTCGCTGAGACAGACAGAGCTTCACTACAGCCCGTCAAAAACAACCAGCCCGGTATCAGCACTATCAAGCATTTTGCCCAGCCACTCAGGCAGATTCTCTTTTCCATCGTTCACTCCAGCGACATTTTCTGATCTGTGTAGAGGAAAGAGTACTGTATAAGACACTGTCTATACATACTGTATAAATACACAGATAACAATCCTGGCATCAATAATCTGCTTAACATCCCCCCAAAGAGATATGATTACAAAAACTAAAAAATCATTTTAAATCAACTTTTTATGTTCACGCCCTGATATCTGAGAAAGCTAGACACCTCAGATTATTGTGAATCAGACTCAAAAAACACTTGCATCCCTTTACGTTCAAAACTACTGTATAGACATACAGCATGTATAAATAAACAATAACATCGACTCTAGCAGAGGATGGAACTCTCATGACAGCACAATTAGACAGCATCCAATCAGTGACCGCTTCTCAGGTGTACAAATCCACTTTTCTGTCTCATTCTTCTTCCCTGAGTTCCAACCAGGTTCAGTATCCTATCGAAGTCAGCTTCTGCGATCATGAGCAAGCCCAGCTCGCCTATTTGCTCAGACTGCTAAAACAGGCCAGTGAGCAAAACCGCTGGATTATGTTTATCGGTGCAGATGCGCTGCTGGATCGCCAACTGCTCAGCAATGCCGGAGTCGATATCAATAAAGTGCTGGTGTTAAAAGAGAAGAACAAACAATCCACTCAGGCGCTGATGGCAAAAGCGTTACACATGGGAAATTGTAGTGCGGTAATTGCCAGCGGGAATGTGCAGGAGTATTGCAACAAAACCATCCATGATGCGGCTATTCATGGCAACTCAATGGCGTTTATCATCAATCGAACCCAGCAGGCCAATACTCTGCTGCATTGAAAAGCCGCGGAAACGATTGCTTTCGACTGAAATGAAAAATGCCAGGAATCGAATACATCCAACTGGCATTTTTCTATGCTTGTTTATCCATTATCTGTGTCGTCATCCTGGCGCAGACAGACACAAGCGCAGCTCAGGTTCAGGGCACCATTAAACGAATGTGCAACTGTTCGCCATTATTGCCAATTTCCTGAATCTCACATTCTGCTTTTTCTGTAATCAGATCCAGCTGATCCTGATCCAATGAATATGGCAGGCGGATGTCCAGTTCAGAAATCTGTTCCATACGAGCCAGGCGCAGCAATCTCACCAGGTTATTCACATCGCTGGTATGGGTAGACAATACTTTCAGCGCTTGGTTACGTAAGCGCTCGGTCTTACTGGCATCAGAACCAGGCGCTCTGCCCCAGGAAAACTCCAAGGCTGGCAGCACCACTTTAAACGCATCCCACAAGGTTGGTCTGTGGTGACACAACACAGACAGAAATGAGGTGTAATCAAACACAATCTCTTTCGCTTGTTGGGCTTCAACTGAAGATTTCATAACTTTCCTTCACAAGAATTCAACAGCATTAATGTGCAAGCTAAAGTAAATTGGACGAATGCTTTATTTAGCGAGACACTATAAAGGCTTCGCCAATCACTTACTTTTTTATCTCTTCATTTTTTTGCGCATGATCGTGTTTTTTCTTGCTTCGCATCAATTAAAAAATATCGGAAAAACATTTAATTAACATCATTTGAACGCATTTTATACAACTCTTCATGCTTTGTAATTTTTCAGTTTTTGCTAATTCACTGCATTTGTTAACCCAAAAGCAACAAATTAAACACTTTATTTAAACCTTCTGCCGGGTTAATACCTCACTTAATCCATATTGGCTCATGATTGAAATAAAGCAATTACTAAGCCAACACTAGCAAAACGTGAATCAACCCTTTATCAAAACGAAAAATAAAATAATAAATACAGTAACTTAAGATCAAATCGGAAATGATGTACTGATGAGAGGCAATAAGAGAAAAGTTGAGATGTGTAATAAAATCGGGCACTTGCACCAATCCGCCCCATATTAAGGCATAAATTCAACAAACGAATTAAGTGCAACGACATGAATAAAGCCAGGCTGTTCTGCTCAGTATTATAAAAATAATGGCAAAAGAACCTGGCTTATTGGCTAATTAACGATGAGAAACAGATTTAAGGACGCTCACCTGCTGCCAATCTGCGATTAATATCAGCAATGACATCGGGCAAGTCAGCAACCGTATCTATCTGATAATGTGCATTACAACCATTAAAGGCTTTCCGTGCTTTTTCTCTCGCAACGGCCAGTTGATGCTCAGACGCGGACAAGTATTCTTTTTCAGTCAATCCAGCTTCATTACCCGACAGTAAAAGCGCGACAGTCCACATACCTGCATTGTGACCTTCTTCAATACCCGGCACTGAGTCATCAATTTTGACGCAAGCGGCCACGTTACCGACACCAAGGGCGATCACATTTTGCAGCGCCATGAACGGACCAGGACGACCGCCCGCAGCAAGATCATCGGTGGCGACCACATAATCCGGCGCGAACCCTTTTTCAGCCGCCGCTGGCAGCAATTCGTTCATCACGACTCTGGGGTAGCCCGAACATGAGCCCAGCTTGATACCCTGCGCACGAAGCCGGGCAACGACCTCTGTGGTACCCGGAATCAAGTCGGCATGCTCTGCAACTTTTGCCACCTGCAACGGCATAAAGGTCTGGTAGATAGTGTCAATGTCTTCTCTGGTCATTGCTCGCCCAAACCGGCTTTCCCAGCGGGCGGCAACATCCGGTAATTCACCCACTGCCTTAATATGATCCCACTTCCCTAACCCCATAGGGACGCGGGCTTCTGCCAGTGAAATGTCAAAATCGTATTCACGTTTGAACGCTTCAACAAAAATGGTGGTTGGCGCGAAGGATCCGAAGTCTACAACCGTTCCCGCCCAGTCAAAAATTACCGCTTCTACTTGTGTATTCATCTTCAGTTTCTCGTTCATTTCGTGGCCCGTCGTTCAGGCTCTGACTCAATGGTTAATTAACACGCTTGCACACAGATTCAATGGCGTCTTCCAGCCAGTCCAAGGCCAGCGCCAGCTCTTCTCTGGCAATAATCAAAGGCGGGCTGAGTTGTAATACATTTCCCTGTGAAACTTTAAAGCTCAGCCCGCGTTCCAGACAGCGGTACATCACCTGCTCTGCCGCATCATAGGCGCGTACTTTTGTTTCCCTGTCTTCAACCAGCTCAATGCCCCACAGCAGACCGATACCGCGAATATCGCCTATGATCGGCAACCGCGCCTTCATGGCCTCCAGCCTCTCTGCCATGTAGCTTGCATCGCGGCGAACTTTCTGCAGTAACTGCTGTTGTTCGATTACCCGGATGGTGGCTAACGCTGCCGCGCAGCCTATCGGGCTCTTCTCGTGGGTATAATGGCCCAGCGAAATCCGGGTCGCCGAGTTGTACTTGTCTTGGGTCAGCATGGCTGCCATTGGCACCACACCGCCGCCCAGCCCTTTGCCGATGCAGAGAATATCCGGCTCAATGCCGAATGCCTGATGGGTGAACCAGTGGCCGCTACGGCCCATACCGTTGGGGATGTCATCGATGATCAGCAGTACATTGTGGCGATCACAAATCTCCCGGACGCGCTGCCAATAGGCCCGGCTGGGCACCTGAACATCGGTATTACGCACCCCTTCTGCGATGAATGCTCCGATCCCGCCCTCTTTTTCAATCACGTATTCCAGATAATCGGCGTAATGCACATCTGAGCCATCGTCACGCGGGAAAGCGCCCCGATAGCGAACGGGCGGCGGGATACGTTCGACACCGGCCATGAGCGGCCCCATACCTTCGCGGAAACAGGCTTCACCCCCCACAGAGATCGCATCCAGCGATGCGCCGTGAAACGCATCCCAGAGTGAAACCACTTTGGAATTGCCTGTGATATAGCGAGCCAGCTTCAGTGCCATGCCCACCACAGATGTGCCTCCCGGTGCGAACAACACACGGCTCAGCTCACCGCCGGCAATGCGGGTCAGTTCGCGGGCGCAGTCGACGGCTGTCTGATGCGTGAAACGCCGGGGGGCGAATGGCAGTTTGGCTAACTGGGTCTGGATGGCAGCCAATATCTCCGGGTGGCCGTAACCCAGCTGATGAACATTATTGCCATGAAAGTCCATATACCGTTTGCCGGCCACATCGGTCAGGTAGATCCCCTCAGCACTTTCAAGGGCATCCAGACAAGGTGTCGACATGGCCTGATGTAAAAAATACTGACTGTCTTCCTCCAGCAGGGTCTGGGTTTGCCTGTCTGAGAGACTCTCTATCCACCGGACACGCGCCGACGATGTATTGGTATCTCCCTCACAAGCCAGCGCACGCTGGCTGAGGTCAGTCTGGCGGGACGTCATGCCTGCTCTCCGGCCGTTTCCGTTTCACTGGCCCAGAACACAGACGCGTTAATGGCCTCCAGCAGGCGCTGAATGTCACCCGGATGCACATCACCTATGTTGCCAATACGGAAACAGTCTGCATCAGAGACTTTGCCCGGATAAATCACAAACCCTTTGCTTTTCAGGCATTCATAGAAACGCTTAAAGTCATATAACGGTGAGTGCGGAGAATGGAAAGACGTAATAATGGGTGAATGAAGCGCTGTATCGAGCAGGCTTTCAAAACCCAACCGTGACATACCAGCCACCAGGGTCTGCTGATTGGTGCGGTAACGCTGAAAGCGCGCTTCAATGCCCCCTTCCTGCTCCAGTTCCGTCAACGCCTGAGCAAACGCCCGCACTGTGTGAGTCGGCGATGTGAAGCGCCATTTGCCATGGTTGTTTTCCATACACAGCCACTGATCATACAGGTCCAGCGACACTGAACGCGCACGTCCGTGGCAGGCTTCCAGTAATGAACGGCGCGCAATCACAAAACCAAATCCAGGTACGCCCTGAATGCACTTGTTCGCTGAGCTGATCAGAAAATCGATGCCCAGTTCACCGATATCCATAGGGATGCCGCCGAAACTCGACATGGCATCCAGGATCATCACTTTGCCGGCTGCTTTTACTGTTTCGCACACCGCTGGCAACGGATTCAGCATGCCTGTGGTTGTTTCACAGTGCACCATAGCCACATGGGTGATGGCGGGATCGGCGGCCAGCAAACGCTCCAGTTCGTTGACGTCAGGCTGGGTCATTTCCCCTAAAGACCAGTTCAGGTGCGGGATATTCAGGCAATTAGCAATCTGTGCAATACGGGCACCGTAAGCACCATTGTTAATCACCAGCAACTTACCCTCTGGGGGAATCACAGAGCCTAAAGTGGCTTCCACAGAGGCGGTACCGCTGCCCTGCATAAGCACGCTGGTGTAGCCGTCGTGCGAGGTGGCCAGAGCGACCAGCTGCTGGCGAATGTGCTGAACCACGCCCACATTGTAGTCATCATCCCAGGTGCACCAGTCTTTCAGCATGGCTTCTCGCACAGTCTGTGTTGTCGTCAGCGGACCAGGAGTAAGCAGTAGATATTGATTGTCGGAGTTTGCCATTTGTTGATCTCTTTGGACTATACCAGATTACGAAATCACTATAGCGATGGCGAACCAATGCTGTAAATGCGCCTGAACCAGTCTTCACAAAAGTTTAATAATGACAAGGTTCGCCGATTTTCAGCACAAACTTGCGCTGAATCACGATCACACAGTCCTCATGAAACTGACATCTGGCAATCATCGAACTGTCATAAATGGCACCTAGCATCTTCCGTGTCGAACCAATCTGGTACATACCACATTTACTTTTTTAGGAAGGACTTATGAAAAAGACATGGCTTGTTGCACCACTGACGGCATTGATGGCACTGAGCAGCACCCAGGCTTTCGCTTCACAGGAACTGACGGTATACACAGCGTTCGAAACGGACATGCTGGCGAAATTCAAAACCGGATTTGAACAAGCAAACCCGGATATCAAGATCAAATGGGTGCGGGATTCCACCGGCATCATGACGGCCAAGCTGCTGGCCGAAAAAGGTAACCCACGTGCGGATGTTGTATGGGGTCTGGCCGGTTCTTCTATGGCACTGCTGAAAGAAGAAGGTGTACTCAAACCTTATCAGCCAAAGGAGCTGAGCAAAATCCACAGCAATCTTATCGACCCGCAAGCCAACCCGGCCTGGTTTGGTAACGATGCCTTCTTTAATGCGGTCTGTTTCAATGAAAAAGTGGCCGAGCAACTGGGTCTGAGCAAGCCGGCCACCTGGGATGACCTGCTCAAACCAGAATACAAAGGCCATATCGCCATGCCAAACCCAGCCTCATCCGGCACAGGTTACATGCAGGTCTCTGCCTGGCTGCAAACCATGGGTGAGCAAAAAGGCTGGGATTATATGACCAGCCTGGATCAGAACATTGCCCATTACACTCACTCAGGTTCCAAGCCTTGCGTTCAGGCCGGTATGGGTGAAGTCGCTATTGGTATCTCGATGGCAATTCGTGGTGCCAAGCTGAAATCTCAGGGTGCCCCTATCGACATTATCCTGCCTGAAGGTGGCGTAGGCTGGGAAGCGGAAGCCGTTGGCCTGGTCAACACCCAGTCTGATGCCGCAAAGCGTCTGGTTGACTGGTCTTTGTCTAAAGATGCCAACCAGCTGTATAACGAGTTCTACCCGGTTGTCGGTCATAAAGACGTGAACAAACCCGTGAAGAACTACCCGAATGTTCAGCAGGCGATGGTGAAAATGGACTTCTCTAAAATGGCGGTCAGCCGTGAAGATGTGCTGAAAACCTGGTCGGATAAATTCGACGCGAAATCTGAACCGCGCTCTTAACCGCAACCCACAGATATTTCCAAGCCAATCTCAAGGCAACCGCTCAGGTTGCCTTTTTCATTGATCGGGCAGAACCGGCTGTCTTCTTATCGTCAAGCTTCTGTCATCGAAGTGTCACTCATTAGGTCTAAATTTGGTATATACCAAATAGAGAAATGACTTTGCTATGGAAACTTACCTGAAAATCTCACAAGTCGGTAAACAGTTTGGTCAGTTTACTGCCCTGAACAACATTTCACTGGATATCAACAAAGGCGAATTTGTCTGTTTTCTTGGCCCTTCCGGCTGCGGAAAAACCACCTTGCTGCGTGCCATAGCCGGACTGGATCTGGCCAGCTCAGGCACAATTGAACAGGCGGGACGTGACATCACCTATCTGCCGCCTGAAAAACGGGACTTTGGTATTGTTTTTCAGTCCTACGCCCTGTTTCCGAATCTGACTGTGTATGAAAACCTGAGCCTTGGATTGCGCAATCAGGGGAAATCTGTGGCAGAAACAGACAGTATCGTCAGCCAGTGGCTGGAAACCATTGCCCTGCCGACCGCAGGTAACAAATACCCGAGCCAGCTATCCGGCGGGCAGCAGCAGCGGGTAGCACTGGCTCGTGCCTTATCATTATCACCAGGATTGTTACTGCTTGATGAACCGCTTTCAGCCCTGGATGCAAAAGTGCGATCTCACCTGCGCGAAGAGATCCGCCGCTTACAACGCAAGCTGGGTATTACCACCATTATGGTGACGCACGATCAGGAAGAAGCGCTCGCGATGGCCGACCGTATCGTGGTCATGAATCACGGCTGTATCGAACAGGTCGGCACGCCACAGGAAATCTATCAGAACCCGAGTTCCCGTTTTGTCGCTGAGTTTGTCGGTCAGATGAATTTCTTACCGGCCTCTGTGGTGAGTGAGCAGCAAATGCGAATCGGTGAAAGCCTGCTGCCGCTTCCGGCCGCTCAATTCCAGCGCGGCGAGCAGGTAGAGCTGGGCCTCAGACCGGAAGATCTGCATTTTCTGCCCGCCGGTGAGAAGAGTGACAGCAGCGTGCTGGTACGGATAGACGATCTGGAGTTTCAGGGCACTTTCATGCGTGCCGACTGCCAGCTCCAGGGCGCGCATCAACTGCCGACGATCAAGGTGGATGTCCCTATCCGGGAGACACGCAACCTTGGCCTGAGCCGTGGCAATTATCTGCAGCTGCACATTGCCGATAAGCATACCCATATCTACCGCCAAAGCCGATAAGCAGGACGCAACCATGACCCAACTGACCCGACCGCTTCCTACGTCAAAGCCTGGTCTTTTACAATCCATCACACGTTTGCGTCATCACTTTTGTCGTGACAACGTCACTCTGGCCGCACTCTTAGTGATATGTAGCGCACTGATGGCGGCTTTTATCGTCGCGCCGCTGCTTGCCATGCTGCAAAAAAGTGTGCATAACGCTGAGGGCGACTTTGTTGGCCTGGCCAATTTTGCCACCTACTTTGCATCGCCAGCCCTGTGGCTGTCATTGCAAAATACCGTGGTAATAGGTGTGGTTGTCACTGTCATTGTCGGCCTGCTGGCTTTTGGCTTTGCCTTTGCCTTAACCCGCAGCTGTATGCCGTTCAAAGGTGTCTTTACCGTCATCGGCTCTGCCCCTATTCTGGCGCCATCGCTGTTACCGGCCATCAGTCTGATCTACCTGTTCGGTAATCAGGGCATCGCCAAAGAGATGCTGTTCGGCCACAGTATTTACGGCCCGATCGGCATCGCAATTGGCCTGGTGTTATGGACCTTCCCTCATGCTTTGATGATCATCAGCACCTCGCTGAAAACATCCGATGCCAGGCTCTACGAAGCCGCGAAAGCCCTCAATACATCCAGCGTGCGCACCTTCTTTCTGGTCACTTTGCCGGGGGCCAAATACGGCCTGATCAGCGCCTTGATCGTGGTATTTACTCTGGTTGTCTGCGACTTTGGTGTTCCTAAAGTCATTGGCGGTCAATACAATGTGTTGGCAACAGACATTTTCAAACAAGTGGTCGGGCAGCAAAACTTCGCCATGGGTGCAGTCACATCCGTCATGCTGTTATTGCCCGCTCTGCTGGCCTTTGCCGGCGATCGCTGGGTACAGAAAAAACAGCAGAACCTGTTCGATGCCCGTTCAGTAGCTTACCAGCCAGAACCCAACCGCCTTCGTGACGGCCTGTGTTTGCTGTTCTGCACAGTGATCTCACTGGCGATTCTGAGTGTCATTGCCATGGCGGTGTACGGCTCTCTGGTCACATTCTGGCCATGGAACACAGCACTGAGCCTGAACAACTACAACTTTGCCGAAGTCAGCACCTATGGCTGGGCTCCGTATTTCAGTTCTCTCAAACTGGCTGCCATGGTCGCACTGGCAGGAACCCTGGTGATTTTTACCTGCGCCTACTGCATTGAAAAAGGACAAAGTTTCGCTCCTTTGCGTCACCTGCTGCAAATGCTGGCGATTTTGCCGATGGCGGTGCCGGGCATGGTATTAGGGCTGGGGTATATCTTTTTCTTCAACCACAGCGACAATCCGCTGTCCTGGATGTACGGCACACTGACCATACTGGTGGTCAATACGGTGACTCACTACTACACAGTCGGCCATATGACGGCAGTGACCGCGCTGAAGCAGTTGCCGGGCGAAATCGAAGCGATCTCTGCCTCGCTCAACATTCCTCAGTTCAAGACATTCTTTAAAGTCACTGTCCCTGTGTGCACCCCAGCCATTTTAGACATTGCGACCTACTTGTTTGTGAATGCGATGACCACCACTTCGGCGATCGTTTTTCTGTATGCCTCAGACACCATGCCAGCTTCCGTGTCTGTCCTGAATATGGATGATGCCGGTCAGACCGGACCTGCTGCCGCAATGGCGGTCATGATCCTGCTGACAGCAGCTGCAGTGAAACTCATGCATCTGGGTGCCAACCGTTTGAGTGATCAATACACCCAAGCCTGGCGTAACCGCTGATGACTCTGTGAAAACAGACTTTATAATAGCTAACCAATTGAACCCTGGTCGGCAACGGGAAGGATAAACGTGCAATATTTAAGAATCATGGAAGCCATCAATGAACAAATTGATGCCGGGCTTCTGGCGGGCGGACATAAACTGCCAGCGGAACGTAAGCTGGCGGAGTCTTTCAACACCACGCGGGTCACGCTGCGTGAGTCGCTGGCCTTGCTCGAAGCCGAAGGTAAGCTGTATCGGGAAGATCGCCGCGGCTGGTTTGTTTCACCGGTCCCCCTCTTGTACGATCCGACCTACACCACGGACTTTCCGGCCATGGCCAAAGCACAGGGCCGCGAAGCACGCTCTGAACTGCTGTCGGCCAAGCGGGTTCCTGCCGGCCGTCGGGCCGCTTCTTTGCTGAAAGTCAAACCCCTGACCGAAGTGTACCGTATCGACCGGCTGCGATTTCTCGACAATCGTCCGGTCGTGGTGGTCACCAACTTTATCTCGCCTGCGCATTTCCCTGATTTGTTCGATCACAATATTATCGACTCGCTCACGACGACATACCGTGAGCAATACGGCGTGTTATATTCCAAAACCCGGTTCCGGGTTCGCTCAACCTCACTGATGGCAGAAACCGCCCATCACCTCAGAGCAACGTCCGGCACACCCGCCATGTTTGTCGAACGGGTAAACTACGACCAGAGCGGCAACCTGATTGACTGCGATTTAGAATACTGGCGCCACGATGCGATTTTAATTGAATCAACGGCGACGATTTAACACCCTGCCCGGCTGCCCGCTACAGGGCAGAGTTCTTCACTGAAAAAACGGCGCCTGCAAAGGCGCCGTTTTGATTTTGCAGACAATCGCGAGAACAATAAATCAGTGAATGATCTGCTGCAGGAAATTTTGTGTCCGGTCAAACTGCGGATTGCTGAAAAACGCCTCCGGTTCATTCTGCTCAATAATTTCACCGGCATCCATAAAGATCACCCTGTCCGCCACTTCGCGGGCAAAGCCCATCTCATGCGTCACGCACAGCATGGTCATACCATCTTGTGCTAACTCAACCATGACATCCAATACCTCGCGCACCATTTCCGGATCAAGCGCAGAGGTCGGCTCATCGAACAACATGATTTGCGGCTCCATGCACAGGGAACGGGCAATCGCGACACGCTGCTGCTGACCACCGGACAACTGGCCCGGAAACTTATGTGCCTGTTCTGCAATCCGTACCCGCTCCAGGTACTTCATGGCCAGGGCTTCGGCTTCTTTCTGCGATTTTTTCTTCACCCACATCTGCGCCAGGGTGCAGTTTTCCAGTACGCTCAGATGGGGAAACAAGTTGAAGTGCTGAAAACACATCCCGACTTCGCGGCGCACCAGTTCGATATTTTTCAGATCGTCTTTCAGCTCTGTCCCGGCGACAACGATGTCACCACGCTGATGTTCTTCCAAATGGTTAATACAGCGAATCATGGTTGATTTACCCGAGCCGGAAGGCCCGCAGATCACAATTTTTTCGCCCTTTTTCACTTCCAGGTTAATGTTTTTCAACACATGGAATTCGCCATACCATTTGTTGACATCTTTCAGACGGATGACAGGTTCTTTGTCTGAACACTGGTTCACTTTTTCAATCATAGACATCCTAACTTCCTTGTAATTGATCAATGCCCGGTATGGAGTTTGTTTTCCAGATAAAGGCTGTAGCGCGACATGCCAAAGCACATCACCCAGAAAATGAAGGCCGCAAATAAATAACTTTCTGTTGAGAATCCGAGCCAGGCCGGATCACTGTTGGCCGACTGAGCAATCCCCAGCACATCGAACATACCGATAATCAGCACCAGGCTGGTATCTTTGAGCAAGGCAATAAAGGTATTAACGATAGACGGAATACTGACTTTCAGCGCCTGAGGTAAAATGACTAAACGCATCATTTTCCAGTAGCCCAAACCCAGCGCCTCTGCCGCTTCGTACTGCCCTTTCGATATCGACTGTAAACCGCCCCTGATCGCTTCTGCCATGTAGGCCGAGTTAAAGAGCACCACACCAATCAGGGCACGCAGTAATTTGTCGATTTCCGTTCCGCCAGAGAGAAACAGAGGCAGCATGACAGATGCCATGAAAAGCACAGTAATTAAGGGGACGCCGCGCCAGAACTCGATATACACAGTACTGATGCTGCGGATAACCGGCATGTTTGAGCGACGCCCGAGCGCCAGCAGAACACCGAAAGGCAGAGAAGCGAGGATGCCTGTCAGCGCGATGATCAAAGTGACCATCAGCCCGCCCCACTGGTGTGTTTCCACCGTTTCCAAACCAACTGTACCGCCGTGCAGCAACATGGCTGACAACACTGGAAATGGGATCAGGGTGATCAGCAACGCCCATTTTTTATAGGGAATACGATCCACCAGCAACCACAGGATTAACCCTGCTGTGACTGCAAAAAACACCATGGGACGCCAGATCTCCGATTCCGGGTAAAAGCCAAACATAAACTGTTCGAACCGCGCCTGAATAAAGACCCAGCACGCGCCTTCCCGGGTACAGGCATCGCGGGTTGAGCCAATGAAATCCGCATCCAGTACGGCCCACTGGAGAATCTGTTCAGCCCAGGTTACCACCAGCCAGAGCAACACCAGTGTGACCACTGTATTGACCGGACCGGCAAACAGGTTTTTGCGTAACCAGCCGCTCACACCCGTTAACTTGGCCGGCGGTGCTTCTGAGGGCGTAAAATCAAATGTTTTCATCATGCTACCTCTGACTACCTTTCCACCAGCGCAATTTTGCGGTTATACATATTCATCATCAGTGACGTCAGCAAACTCAGCGCCAGATACACTGCCATTGTCATCGCAATAATCTCAATGGCCTGCCCTGTCTGGTTTAGCGTCGTGCCGGCAAACACAGACACCAGATCCGGATAGCCGATCGCCATGGCCAGCGAAGAGTTTTTGACCAGATTCAGGTACTGGCTGGTCAAAGGCGGCACGATGACACGCAATGCCTGCGGAATCACAATCAATCTGAGCGTGTGCGAATTTTTCAGCCCCAGAGAGTGCGCGGCTTCCGTCTGACCATGACTGACAGCCATGATCCCTGAACGAACAATTTCAGCGATAAAAGAAGCGGTATAAATGCTCAGTGCCACCAATAAAGCAAACAGCTCAGGCATGACGGAAATACCGCCACGAAAGTTGAATCCTTTCAGCTCGGGATATGCCAGTGACACCGGCTGACCCGACACAAAATACGTCAGCACAGGCAAGATCAGCAGCATGCCAAGCGAATAGCGCCAGGTCGGACGCTGCTCCCCTGTGGCCTGTTGATGCCGGCTGGCCCGGATATGCACTGCCACCCCAGCGATCACACTGATCACAACAGCAGCAAGTACCATCCAGGCGCCTTGCTCATAAACGGGTGCAGGCACATACAGGCCACGCACATTCAGGAACACGGCTTCACCCAATGACAATGATTGTCTTGGCGAAGGTAAAGCGCGCAAAACAACGAAATACCAGAAAAGAATTTGCAGCAATAGCGGCACATTTCGGAATACTTCGATATACACAGCAGCCAGGCGGCTTAACAACCAGTTTTTTGATAAGCGAGCGATGCCAATCACAAAACCCAGCGTTGTTGCCAGCAGGATGCCAAGCATACCGACCAAAGCCGTATTCAATAATCCAACAATAAAAGTCCGGCCATAGCTATAGGTCTCATCATATTCAATGAGCGACATGCCAATGCCAAAGCCAGCGGTTTGATCCAAAAAATCAAAACCGGTTGCGATTCCCCTTTGCGCTAAATTATCCAGTGCATTGCTGACAACGGTATATAAAAACACGCCGATGGCCAGAATAAGCAGCGACTGGAAAAAAACGGCGCGAGCGCCCGGATGATAAATTAAAGATCGGAGGTTCAAGGAAGGTGTTTCAGAAACGGCGGCGTTTTTTTCGCCCGTCGTTCCATTCTCTTTGTCTTTTTCGGTGACAGCATCGAATTCAACTTCACTCAGTGCCATACAACTACCCTGTTAAGCAAATGGATTCTCATCTTTTCATCGTTAATGAAAAGCTGTTCCAATCAGGCGGGGAAATATCCCCGCCACGTATTGAATGTTAACCGGTAATTAACGCACTGGTGGCGCGTACATGATCCCGCCGTCTTTCCAGAGGGCATTAAGACCACGGGCAATTTTCAGTGGCGAGCCTGCACCCACATTTCGCTCAAAGCTGTCGCCATAGTTACCCACTTGCTTGATAACCTGATAAGACCAATCGTCAGCAAGGCTCAGACCGGCACCTTTAGGACCATCCAGACCTAAAATACGGCGTACGTTTGGATCGGTCGATTTCAGTTTGGCATCAACATTGCCCTGATTAATACCGTACTCTTCGGCATTCACCATCACGCTCAGTGTCCACTTCACGATGTTGAACCACTTATCATCACCCTGACGCACAACCGGACCTAAAGGTTCTTTTGAAATCACTTCAGGCAACACAACCGCTGATGATGGGTTGGCCAGTTTGATACGCAGTGAATACAGCTGAGACTGATCTGAGGTCAGCACATCACAGCGCCCTGCTTCGAACCCTTTTACGGTCTGATCTGAAGTATCAAAAACAACGGGCTTAAAGCTCATGTCGTTAGTGCGGAAGTAATCGGCCAGGTTCAGCTCTGTTGTGGTACCGGACTGGATACAAACTGACGCACCATCCAGTTCTTTCGCAGACTTCACTCCTAATTCTTTACTGACCATAAAGCCTTGACCGTCGTAATAGTTCACGCCGACAAAATTCAGACCCAGAGCCGTGTCACGTTGCAGTGTCCAGGTCGTATTACGGGACAGCACATCCACTTCGCCAGATTGCAGCGCGGTAAAACGCTCTTTGGCCGTCAACGGAATATATTGCACTTTGCTGGCATCTTTCAGAACAGCAGATGCGACGGCACGACAGAATTCAACATCAATACCTTCCCAGTTCCCTTTGGCGTCGGTATTTGAAAAACCTGGCAGCCCAGTGCTGACACCGCACTTAAGCACACCGGCTTGTTTGACTTTATCTAATGTTTCAGAGCCTGAAGCCATGTCGGCATGAGCGCTTGCAGAAATACCTGCCAGCATCAGAGATGAAGCAATTAAAGAAGCTGAAAAAAGGTTTCTTTTGTTTTTCATAAAGACTTCCTGTCTGTTGTGTTGACTAACCTGAATGGTTATTTGTGCTGTTTTA
Organism: Photobacterium sp. SP02; assembly: GCF_038519165.1. NCBI lineage: Bacteria > Pseudomonadati > Pseudomonadota > Gammaproteobacteria > Vibrionales > Vibrionaceae > Photobacterium > Photobacterium sp. SP02. Next base: position 57,251 of record NZ_JASJOJ010000012.1, on the reverse strand, counting down.
ATATTTGTAAATCGCCTTCATGTGTTACAGTTGCATATGATGACGATCCCATTCTTTATGCTGTGTTATGCATAAATAACCGCACTAACTCAGCATTTTCATGCGATAGGTAATCCATCGCATCCTTATTTAACATTCTTATAGCATTTGACATGCCAAAACACCGACAAGATCTCATTCAACTTTATTTGGGGTTATTATCTGAACATTTATTTAAAAGGCAGGATAAAAAACCGTAAAAGTAACAAAAGCAAAGATGATAAAAATATTAATAAATTTGATATTTTCAAAGTGCACTTTAATTGTGCATGGACTGCACATTTTGCGTATAAACAAGGATTTTGACTTGCACAATAACGGGGCATCCACTATTGATATTTCACCAAATATGCTCATACATTAACATCATTCCCTTTTTCATTTTTTTCATTACAGCGATCATTAAGCATGATGTAACAGGTGAAACTGAACTGGTCGGGTTCTTTGCATAGTCAAACACAGGCATAATTCATTGTGTTTTTATTTTGACGGATACCTGATCAATGCATTCATCGCCGGTTAATTCTCACTCAGATTATTTAAAATCAGGCAGCTTAATTTTACTCTTTAGCCTGGGTCTGGGCTTCATCGCAGACTATCTGTTTAACCTGACGCTCAGTCAGGCGCTTTCCAGTCATGAATACGGCGATTACAAAGTCGCTTATGCCTTCGCGACTTTAACCAGTGTGATCATCTTATTAGGCGGTGATCGGGTTGCCCCACGGGTGCTGTCCGGTGCTATTGAGAACAAAGACCGCCACTATATCGTCTCTTTTCTGCTTTTTTATGGCGGTATCGCCATGCTGCTTTCTGCCTTGGTCATACTGGCCACTTACTTAGGTGGGGTATTGCATCTGGGGAAAACGGATGTGCTGGGCCATCACCCGCTGATGATCATCACATTTGTCATCCCTCTGATTGCCATTGGCGCTTTGTTTAGCCGTGTACTGCAATCTGCAAAATTGCTGGCAGCTTCTAACCTGCCCTGGCGGATTGCACTGCCTGCAGTTAAAACCTGCCTCTTATTACTGTTAATGTCGGCGATCAGCGAGGTGGAGTATTGGCATGTGATTATGACCGGAGGCTTAACCGTTGCCGCCATCGTGGTCTGGCAATGGCATAAAATCCGTCAATTAGACTTGATCAGTGCTGACCACTCTCGCGCAAATGCCCTTGAAAAACGCAGACTGTTAAGTCTGTCCGTTCCTATGATGCTCGCCATGATGGTGACCATGGCTTTAAATCAAATTGACCTTTTCATGCTGGAACTTCTGGCCGATGAACAAGATGTCGGACACTTTGCGGCTGCGGCCACCACAGCCCACTTATTGCCTGTGGCCCAAGTTACTATTGCTGGTTTATTTCTTCCTCTTATTGGCCCGGCACTTGATGACTGCCCTGACAGCGCCAAAGCTCTGTTCCGGCAGGCACAACGCCTCATTGTTATCGTGACTGTGATACTGACCGCCGCTGTGCTGACTGGAGGGCCATGGTTATTAGCCTTCTTTGGCGATGATTTCACGCAGGCGGCGCTCTCGCTCAATGTGCTGACAGCCGCATACAGTGTCTGGGCCATGAGTGCCTTCGCCTCAACCTGGCTGCAATATAATGGTAAGGGCCGGCAGATCATGGTTATTGGGGTGATCACCCTGCTGACAGACACGCTGGCGAATCTGTGGCTCATTCCTGAATTGGGCATGACGGGAGCGGCTATGGCAACGTGTCTGGCAATGTTTGTTGCCTCGGCTCTGACCTGGTATCAACTGCTCATAATGAATACCGGAAAATCTCCGCTTCAGATCCCGCGTTAAATCAGGATCAAAAAAAAGAGCGCAACCAGACTGGCTGCGCTCAAAGCTGCAGGAGCTAAATGGGACTGTCGTTACAGGTTAACCGTTATGGCTTTTTTGGTGATACCACCGTCATTATCGATAATCTTGATGCTGACTTCATGCTGGCCGTAGCTCGGGAAAATCGAAGTAAACACCCGACCTCGCTTCACCTTGCCATTTGGCAATGTCCACTCGGTATCCACAATGCGGCCATCACTGTCAGTGCTGGTTGACCACATAGTGACCCAGCGACCCAGGTGAATATATTCCGCGCTTGCTTCAGGCAAGGCATTCGGCGCTTCAACAGTGACAGTGTAACTAAAGGTGTCTGTGGCACCTTTGTCATCGGTTACCGTTAAGCTCACCGGATAACTGCCTGCTTGCTGATATTGCCAGACTGGCGCTTCTTCACTGCTGGTTTGGCCATTGCCGAAATCCCATTGGTAGGCCGTAATCTGACCATCAGGATCAACACTCAGGTTGTTCGCCGATACTGTCAGGCCATCAACATTCAGCTCGAAACTCGCGGTTGGCCGCTCATTTTGCGATGCCGCTTTAGATAAGCGCACCACGCCAAACTCGTTGTTCGGGCCTTGCTCGACAACATCAATCATCAAGCCAAACTCAGTCAGCTTGCGACCTGAATCCGGGGCCATCGGAGAGCTGTAATCTTCCGCATCAGAGAAATATGCATTACCGATCAGACTGCTGTCTTCCAACACTTCCCCGCTGCTGTTTACCAGACGCAACGGCGCCTGATCCTGCAATGAGAATGCTGCGTCGCGTACCTGGAACCGCGTCTGTGCCGCCTGGCCAGAGCCAGTCCAAACCAGCGCATTCTGATCCGCATCAACAACACCTAACCAGCCTTCACCGGGATGTTTGCCCACCCAGTTGTCCGTCATCGACTCATCGACATACCAAACAATCAAACCAGGCTCGAAGGTCATGATCTGGCCCATGCGCTTGATATTTGCCAGGCCTTCATCGACACCTGTATGGCTGCGCCATTGCAGCAGGTAGTAATGCGCCGCATCGTGGTAGCCATCAGACAACTTGTAGCCTGCAAAGGCAAAGCTGGATTCGGACTCGCCATTATCAATCGCGGTAACAGCGCCGTCGACATCCAGAACCATAGTGTCCAGATACAGACCATCCATCGCCAGGCCACCGTCTGTCACATAATCAAAGCTCAGCGAAATTTCCTGACCGGCATAGGCCGTCAAATCAAATTCAGCATCAATCCAGCCATTTGAATCACCGCCAATCGCCGGTGCCAGACCTGTGTTATACGGATCATCCATGGATGTGATATTGCCGCTGATTGGCTTGCCATTGACCAGGACACGGGCAAAATCGTAGTCTTTCTCTATCTGATACCAGGCTTTGAATTTCAGTGTCGCTTTTGCGCCCGCAGGAACAGTCAGTTTGCGAGTCATGCTGTTACGCAGATCATCGCCTTTACCCGAATGGAACGAATACTGGCCTTCGAACGGTTTCAGTGTCTCTATGCGTTTATTTGGCAGTGAGACTTTCACCATGTTCGGTTTTTTGGTGTCTGTCGTCTGGAACAGGGTAAATTCACGCGGGGCATTCTCCAGCTCGCCGATAGCCAGCTGCTGATCATTAACCCATTGTCCGCCAATAGACTGCTGCAAGAATTGCTTCGCCCAGGAGCTGAACGCAGTAGGCTGCGTGCCGCCAATCTTGCCGGCCCAGCTGCCCGAGGACATGATGGACCAATAAGAAACAGGTTCGCCCTGGCCGGTATATTGGGTGTCGTACTCATCCGGCAGTCCAAGATCGTGACCGTATTCGTGGGCGCACACACCTGCTGCGGCATCAATTGGCTGAACCGTGTAATCGAAAGCGGCATACTGGCCGTTAAAGCGTCCCGGCACCGTACTCTTCGTTCCAGCCAGCACGTGATACTGGCCCAGGTTGAAACGGTGCGACCAGATAGCATCTGCGCCCAGTACACCACCGCCCGCTTCTTCACCGACGGAAGAGTGGAATATCATCAGGTGATCGATCACACCATCAGGTTCGCGATAGTTCCCGTCACCATCGTAGTCGTAGCGGTCTTCTACATCGTAATCAGCCAGATTAATCGAAGGATCCTCTGCCAGTTGGTTCAGCGCTTCACGCACCAGTTCCTGTGCATTCAGATCGTTATCCGTGGTGGGTGAATTTCCACCATAAAAAGCCGCATTTTTCGATGCGCGATACCAACCGGCGGCCTGTCCCATGACGGAGTAGGAATCCCCGGATTCCGCCTCGTAAAACTGACGCATTGAAATCAGGTTTTCACCGTTTGGCCCGGTATAGCCGGCACCTGAAAACAGCAAATCCTGATAATGACCCGGTCCATAGCTGTCATACAGCATTTCGGTGTGGTCTTTCGTCAGGCGGTTGTCATTCCATGGCAGATCAGGAAAATCAATTAACAGTGCCAGCACTTTATCTGTTCGCTTCTGGCCAACATCCAGTGCAAAAATATTGGCACGCTGGTTCCCTTTATTTTTCTGAATCGCTTTCAGCACTTTGGCTCTTTTTTCTAAGGCCTGTTTACCAAACTGCGCATCCCCTTTAAAACCTGAACGTATTTTATTATCCAGATATTTATCCAGCGCGTGACGTTTCTGCTCCTCTGAAGCATCCGCATCAACAACGCCATTTCTGACCAGCATTTCAATGAGTTTGTCTTCATTAACAACGCCCATATCAACGGGTGTATGCGCATAGCCACTACCACTAAATAAAGTGAACATTGCTGAAGCCAGCAATGTTTTCTTCATATGTTTCATTTACTGTCCTTATTTATTATTTCCATCGTGAAGCTGTCAAAACCCCGACTTTGCACATAGTGCTCAGCGGTTAACAACATTTTTTAATGCGTTATTATTCTGGTGAAATACACGTTTTTTTAGTGTCGTCCAAATTGGACGGTTGCCCGGTTGTGTCATTGTCTTTTTGTTTTTTATCTTTCATCGTGGCTTTACGATGTAAGTAAATTCGCAACGCTTCCTGTTTTTCTTCGTATGAGAGTCCTTTGCATATAATGCCCTGCTCCTCCAATGCACGAAGTAACCGCTCATCGTCCGGCTGAACCTGAGCGAAAGATAGCAGCGGACAAACCAACAAGAGGGTGAATAAGCATGCACGTTTCACGGCTTACCTCAACACATGTAAACAATGTGTAACAAACTATATGCAACGATATTGCCCATCAATATGCCAAAACGGGCTGTTTGGCTGAGCATCACAACTTAAACATAAACAGTAAACTATCTATAATAAGTCAATCACTTAAATATCAACTATTTAGTCAAAACAACAGCATAGATAGTCAACATATCTATCATTAATGAAAGCTCACTTTGAGCAATAGTTCCTTTCGTTCGAGCAATAATCACCTTCATTCTTATATCGTTATAATAAAAACCACCAATACAGGTCGGATCAGTTTGAATTTATATTCCGAAACATTGTGTAACTATTTTGATTGGTTTATTTGACGCGCGTCGAATAAATGCTTCTATCACTATCAATCAACGAAAAATGAATGAATACCAGTGAATTACGCTGTCATTTTCATTGAGTGATTGGCCAATAAGAATATTTAAGCGATGCAATACGCCGCGACTCAACATGAATAAAAAATCGGCGGCAATCACATCTGTATCGCCGTAAGAGAAAAAATCAGAAAAGTTTGTTTTTTAAACAGAAAGGAATCAGCCTCACCCTGAACAGATAAGGCCTGATAAAAAGAAGAGATTAGCGATCGGCGGGATGGTTCACACCGTCATTCACGGGGACATGATCCAATTCAAAGGGATTCACGCCTTCAAGACAGGCAACATTAAAACCATATTGTTCCGGATGAGATCGACGTTGATGGTGCGTGTAAATACCGCAGACCGAACAAAAATAATGTTTCGCGGTGTGGGTATTAAACTGATAAAGACTGAGTTTGTCTTCACCTTTTATAATAGTGATACCATCAAGCGGCACAGAAGCGACAATCGCTCCTCGTCGGCGGCACATGGAGCAGTCGCAACGTCTGGGATCAACTAACCCTTTCGGTAATGACAGTTCCAGTACCACACTGCCGCAGTGGCAGCTCGCTCTGTGTACAGGTTGAATAACCATGAAATTCTCCCTGGTGATGTCCTGAGCACGTATCGATCACTCACAGGACACAATAAAAAATGTCAGTGTGAGCCGATCGGCAGGACAAACTTTAACGATTCATGGTGAAAGCCGGCATGTGCGTAAAAAGCATGGGTGTCCTCTCGTGTCACTGAACTGGTGACTTCAATGCAGGCACAGTCACGTTCCGCCGCGTTGATTCTGGCATATTCAAGCAGCTCTGAGCCTATCCCTTTACTTCGGTGTTGAGCATCAACCACCAAAGCGGTGATACGGGCATACCGCGCAGCCGCAGGAAAATAATCAAAAAAGATCAGCGACATCACCGCCACTAACTGATTATTGATTTCAGCGACCGTGATCTGTTCAGAATCAGAATCTGCAAGATAAATCATCTGCTCGATGCATGCCGGCTCAGTGTCATAACCCAATTGGGCCAACAAACGTGTGAGCGCAGGTGTATCGGCAGGCGTTGCAGGACGGATGTAAAGCTGAGGTGAATACATGAAGAAATCCTTTCAATGAAGTGGGAACTCGGACTCGGTTTTCCATACCTTACCCCAGTTCCCACATCATCGTCATGCCGTTCAAGATGAAAGGTTTATTGCCAATGCTTGTGTAACGCTTTCGCTAAAGCTTTGTTTTGTGTCATAAGGATATTCTGAGGATTGTCATCAACAATCTGCTGCTTCAACAACGTTACCCCAGCCTTTGATACATCCGTATCCAGAATCATTGAGTTGTTATTGCTGAACTGAATTGTGAGGGTCTGGAAAGTCTCATTTGGATCAGATGTAAAACTCCACTCCGCTTCATCGGCATCCGACCCCATTGGATTGATCGACACGTGTGTGTCAGAAAGAAAGACGAGTTCATTGAGTTCAGGAACCGGGGGCTCTTCTTCTTTTGCTTCTGGTCCGGCAGCATCTCTCAGGAGGTACCAGATTTGCCCCGTGAAATCCTCTTGGACCAGATCAGTGCGCCCGTTCAGATAATCATCCTTGGATTGCCAGAACGTCAGAAACTTCTTCGAAGGATCACTATAGACATAACCCAAGGCGATATCCGGGGAAACATACACAAAATCGATCTTCGTTTCTGGCTGAGAAGCCAATGTCACGGATGTACCTGAAACCTGATAATCCGTACCAACCTGAATATATCCAATACTGCTGTCGGTAATTTTTCCATCCGTAAATGTGAGATTGTGTGGGATATCGATTGAAGCATTGAGCCACTCCAGGAATTTCATGCCTCCGTTTCCTTCCAGAAATGGCTGGATACCTTTGACACGGTCGGACTGAGTGAACTGCCCGTTATCCTTATTCAGCGATAACGTGACGGCATCAAAATCAACCTGATTGTTATCCAGTTCCTGAATTTTGTTTTTCAGGTTCTGAATCCAGATTTTCTGCTCTTCCAGATTGTTATCAGACAAGGTTTCACCGAGCATCGCGTGCATCGTTCGCGCATACAAATGGACTTTCTTCGCATCGGGATTTGACGATTTTAACGCCACATAATCCTGACTGAGCAGACTGGCATCCAGATTCAGACTGGCCGCATAATCGGCAAGGCTTTGAGCATTTAAATAAGCCAGGGTCGAAAAAGGGGTCAGGATTGTCTGGCCGGCTGGCGCATAGAGTTCAGCATCCTGCCAGACAAAACCAGGGTGATCAGTGTCAGACGTCTCACCGGCAATGATTCGGGCAATCAAAGGATACTGGCTGTCACTAGCCGACAGGGTGACCTTCCCTGTGTCATTTGTTCTGTCTGATAAAGCTTCACCGGTGTCACACACAAAATTACTGTTTTTATCTACACACACTTCAGCATTCGACAAATAACCGTCGATCACCTGAACAGTAACCTTGCCGTCGAGATTCTTCCCATCGTCATTATCTGAGTCCGAACCACCGCACCCCGATAAAATGGTTGCTGCCACCACAACCGATAAAAGCGACTTCCTCATGCGCGCCCCTCAAAAATAAAAACTGAATAAATATCAAACAATATTCACATAGGTTATGAGTTTTCGGTGCGATATGTCCACTTGCGCATAATGACAACGTGCGTGTAATCGCATACACAACTTGTGACTTGAATCGCAAGATCAGGAAAATAAGAGGGAAAATTCAGATATAAAAAACGGGAGCCTGTTGGCTCCCGCAATCTTATCCACTTTGGATCTTTACATTAAGCTTGTGCCGGTTTTGCGTTGGCTGGCACGTCGGTAGTGTCTACCACTGTTTTCCCTTCAGCACCATGCATCCAGCGAATCAGCTGATTTGAGAAAACAACCAGAATCAGACCCGAGACGGCTGCGGTAATCGCAATACCACCAAAGATAGCCATTGGACCGGCTTCACCCACATGGGCACCAATCATACCGGCGACATAGTTCGCAACTGCATTGAAACCAAACCATACGCCCATCATCAGAGACGCCAGTCGTAACGGCGCCAGCTTCGTCATCATAGACAGGCCAATGGGCGACAGGCACAGCTCACCCATCGTATGGAAGAAGTACGCCGCGACAATCCACAGCATCGAGGTCTTGGCGGTCATATCGCCCCCCTGCTCCATCACAGCACCAACCATGCATACAAAACCCATCGCCAGCAAGAAAAGTGCAATGGCAAACTTGATTGGAGAACTTGGTTCTTTCGGCCCCATCTTCACCCACAGTGCAGCCAGCAAGGGTGCCATTGTGATGATAAAGAATGGATTCAGAGACTGGAACCAGGCAGTAGGAACTTCAAAGCTGCCAATCATGCGATCTGCGTATTCCTGAGTATAAATACTCATCAGTCCGCCAGCCTGCTCGAAACCGGCCCAGAAGACAACCACAAACAGTCCCATGATCATCACCACTTTCAGGCGATCGATTTCTTTTTTAGTCAGTGGCTGTTTCTTACCGTTATCCGACATAGCAGCCGCACGTTTGGCAGCAGGCACTTTACCAATATTTCCCAGCAGCTTTTCAGCAAACAGCATTTGGATCACAAGGCTGAATACCATACCTATCCCTGCAGCCAGAAAGCCGGCTTTCCAGCCATAAGCTGTGGACGCGGAACCCGCGATAATACCGGCCAGCAGTGCCCCGAGGTTAATGCCCATGTAGAAAATGGTGAAAGCACCGTCACGACGGTGATCGCCTTCGGAGTACAGATCACCCACCATGGTTGAAATGTTTGGCTTAAACAGACCATTACCAACAATCAACAATGCCAGGCCGAGATAAAAGGCTGTTGTGGCATTCGGGTCAACCAGAGAATGTGGCAGTGCAAGCGTGAACTGACCTAAAGCCATCAGAACACCACCGATGATAATCGAGCGGCGCTGTCCTAAGAAATTGTCGGCGACCCAACCACCGATCAAGGGCGTGATATAAACCAGACCGGTATAGATACCATAGAGACTGAGCGCGTCTTCCGTTGACCAACCAAGACCACCGTTCACTGTTTTATCGGTAAGATACAGCACCAGAATAGCGCGCATTGCATAGTACGAAAAACGTTCCCAAAGCTCGGTACCAAACAGCAGGAACAAGCCTTTAGGGTGTCCCATCAGGGTCCCATTTCCTTTGTTGCTCATAATTATTCTCTTCGTTGAGGTAGTTATGTATCCATAAATGCGGCTCAATTTATAAATTACAAACTAAAACACTGCAAACTTTAACAAGATCAGAACAAAATACGAACAACGCAAGTTATTGATTTTTATAACAACAAAAAATCCAACCAAAAATGGAAATTTACTTTTTACTGACATGCAAGATTTATACACCAATAAATGATTAATATTCAGACTTAAATTCCAAAAAATAAATATCAATTAGACTTTATGTTTGAATTTAAGGGTTATTCATGATTATTACATTTGTGCCTGACCGAATGGTCAAAAACCAGTCACGTTAATCCAGTCGGTGTGGAAACAATTTTGCAACAGGATGAATAAAAAAAGCAGGCGTATTCACCTGCTTCGTGTTTCATTCTGAATGGATGACACGCGTTAGCCCTTATCCGATTTACCCGCGGATTGAGCCAGTTTTGAGAGCTGTTTATCCAGCCATCCCGGCGTCTTGTTCCCATCTTCTGCGCTTTCTTTTCGCCGTATCGCGTTTCTGACCAGCATGGCCCCCAGCCAGCGAATCGGCTCAGGTGGAAATGAGCCTCTGGGTCCTGACGCTAAGCCAGACCGTGTCCAGTCATTGTCTTCTTCAAGCACCATAGAAGAGAGAATATGGCCTCCGATCCAGCTCTGCACGACCCCATTACCGGAATAGCCCAAACCATACACAACAGAAGGGTTGTCCGCTAAACGGCCAAAAAACGGCATGCCTGTGGCAGAGCGGTCGGAGGCACCAGTCCAGGTCGTCGCGACTGGAACAGATTGCAGTGCAGGGAAAAATCGCCGGAAAGCAGCGCCAAGTATGGATTGATAACGGCTTGGCTGATCAAACACGGCGCTCACTTTGTTACCAAAGGAAAAATAGTTGCCGCCTTTGCCGAGCATCAACCGGCCATCCGGCGTTGTACGGTAATAATGAACAAAGGTTCGGCCATCGATCACGGACTTTCCGTCACTTAATCCCAGTGTGCTCAGGCGTTCTGGGGCAGGTTCAGTGATCAACATATCAGACGAGACCAACACCACACTGTGTTTCAATTCAGGGAATAAAGAGGGCGTCCAGGCATTTAATGCCAGCACCACTTTACCTGCCTGAATCGTCGCGCCGGGCGTGACGATCCGAACCGGAGTGTGCTGCCGATGGATCGCCGTCATTGGCGTGTGTTCGAAAATGGTCACGCCCATTTTTTCTGCGACACGCTTGAGACCTCTGACAAGCAATCCGGGTTGAACGGTTCCTGCCGCTGATGAAAAATGGCCCTCAAGATGCACCTCGGATCCCGATTCTGATTGCACCTTTTCCTTGGTCCATGACTGCCAGGCATTGATCGACTGCTTGTCCAACGCTGCCAGAACCGGCGCCATGGCACCTAATTGCGCCTGGTTTGAGGCAGTATACAAGGTGCCGTCTAACCGGATCTGCGCCTCAATGCCATGCGCATGACAAAAGGCCGCGATGTCATAGACCGCCGCTTCAGAGGCTTTCACCAATCGAATGGCTTCTGCTTCACCGTAGAGTTTTTTCAAGCTCAGGTACTTGGTTGACCAGGTCAGCATGCAGCCGCCATTGCGACCCGATGCCCCGCTGCCGCAGAGATCTTTTTCAATCACCAGGATATCCAGAGACGGCTGTTTCATTTTCAGCTGGATGGCCGTCCACAGTCCGGTGAACCCGCCACCGACGATGCAGACATCGGTTGTTGTGTCTGTCTCTAATTGCCTGGGTTGAATTTCAGGTTCGCTTTCCAGAGCTTCTTGAAACCAAAATGAGCTGTACTGTGTCGATTGCATTGCATCACCAGGTGGTATAGACCAAAATTGCGTATACTCTACGTAACCTGCCTGCCCAGGCTCAATAGCAAGCAGCGCATTGACACAGAAAATTCATCTAAGGCGGGAAGTTCGTTGTCGGGGAAAACACAAAGATCTCATGTCTTCCCCGCGCTGTGCAGATATTACTGCGAAAACATCATCACCAGAGAGCGTAGCTCAGGTTTTGTGGTGAGACGGGTTAGTGCAGTTGTTGTCAGCGATAGTTCATCATGGCGATATAGTCGTGTTCTTGCGGCACGGTGGAATCATCATCGTAACCATAGATATCATCACGGACTTGCAATTTACCTTGCTCATCAAGCCAGGCGGTGCGGTAAATGAAATCCACTGCCAGTGTTTTTCGCAGATTGATCGTCGCCGGATTGCGCTTTCTTAATAAATTATCATAGGTTGCACTTTGCCCTGCCCGCTGTCTTTCCAGCAGGAAGTAGGCCAGATCATGCGCTTTTTCCACCCTGACGCAGCCCGAGCTGAAATTCCTTTTACTTTTGTTAAACAGACGTTTAGCCGGCGTATCGTGTAAATAAATCGAAAAGTCATTCGGCATCATGAATTTCACCTGCCCAAGTGCATTATCAGGGCCCGGTCTTTGCTGAAATTCGTAAGGAAAATTACGGGCCGATACCGTACTCCAGTCAATCTGTGCGGGGTCAATCGTCTGGACATCACTCCACCCCGACACCATCCGCATGTTATGCCGCGTCAGGTAGTCAGGCGATCGTTTCATGCTGGGTATGACATCTTCTTCCTTGATGGTTTCAGGGACATTCCAGGTTGGATTGACCACCATATGATTGATGGCTGAAGAGAATAAATACGTTGGCCGGCTGCTTCTGCCTACAATGACTTTGGACTGAAATATCACATTTTCATCATCCATAATCCGCAACATGAATTCCGGAATATTCACCTGAAGCACCTCGCCCTGCCCATGCCGTTGCAGAACGCGGTTGCGCTGAACATTCAGGGCCAGAAGCTGGGCAACCTGTTCGTAAGAACGCGCCATATTCTGCGCGGTTTCAGGGCCAATGACGCCATCATCAGTCAGGCCATGGCGCTGCTGGAACTGCCGGATGGCCTGATGAAGTACACCGGTATTGTTGAAGCGGTTTGCTGCTGATTCACCGGTTGCCTGCTCCGTCTTCATGACATTGGCAAAATCCTGATCCGACAAGTCACCATAGGTTTTGAGCATACGCGCAAGCTTGTCACCGTTCGGTATCTCAGCGCCAAATTTAATGGCCGGGCGTCCCGACAGATACACACCATGCGGCTGAGCCTGTTCAAGCGTCTGCATTTCGGCAACCAGCGCGTCAAAGTGCTTCTCTGTCGGACGCAGTCGTTGCAGTGAGGTGATGGTCAGTGGCACAGTGATCATCGGGGCTGAAGCAAGATGTTGTGCATCCAGAGTAAAACTGGCCGGGCGATAGAGCGAGCTCGGGTCACTGAGCATCTGGTTAACGGCAGATTGATAGACCATCAGAGTATCCGTCGCCAGCAAATCCAGACCACGTTGATCATCCTGCTGCGAGAGTTGTTGCAGCTCCTGAACTCGCTGCAATAAGCCCGGCACCCGACGGGTTTCTGCCAGTGCTGTTATCTGCAGCAGTAATTCATCAAGCAGCGCGGAATCACGCCAAAGAGGCATAAAATCATTGCTGGCGTAGAGATGTTGCAATGCGGTCGGAAAACACAGCTGATCTGTCTGGCTCGGACAAAGCTGGCGAGTGCTCAGCACCGAAACCGATTCCAATCCATGCCTGCCGAGTTGAGGGACAGTCAGCGTGGCAGAAACAATCGAACTCTGAGCAGGAACCAGCCTGATCACGCCCTCATCTGCTGCCAGCGAATACGCAGACATCAGCACTGCTACAGCCAGTCCGGCTGTTCCTTTCACGAAACCAGAGACAGCAACATCCATTGCCTGTCGTGTCACTTTGCCGCTTTTGAAATTGAGCATAGCCTGACATCCCCACCTTACGTTCTTCATTATTCGCACTAAAAGTCAGTCGTGGTGAACTCACTTTTATCCGGCTTTTCTTAGCCTAAGTTTATCCAAGCCGCCTGCCGTAAAGTGTTCAATATTTAATAATCGCTAATATTCAGGTTAGATAAACATTAATGTATCTGTGCAGTAATGATTGACGCTATATTCGCTATTTTTAATATTGATTACGTAATTTTGTCTTGCAGATATGAAATAGTTGCCATAAAAAAAGCCAATACAGACAGTTAGCTGTATTGGCTTTTTTACGACCGCAGACTGGTTAACGAAAAGCGGTTAACGCAGTCCGTGAAGGAACTCTGCCCGGGTCGCAGGTATGCGTTTAAAAATGCCGCCAAGTGCAGTCGTTGTTGTCTCGCTGGTTTGATCCATCACACCGCGAGCTTTCACACAGTAGTGCGTCGCATCAATTCTCACTGCAACATCATCACTTTCCAGCAATGTTTGTAATGCCACTAAGATTTGCTGCGTCATGCGTTCCTGCACTTGCGGGCGCTGAGCAAAGAAACGAACAATACGATTGATCTTCGACAAGCCGATAATTTTTCCGCGCGGAATATAAGCCACCGTCGCTTTACCATCAATCGTTACAAGGTGATGCTCACAGGTGCTTGTCAGAGTGATGTCTTTCACCCGCACCATTTCATCACAGTTCATTTTGTTATCAATGACCGTAATTTTCGGAAAGTTAGCGTAATCCAGACCGGAGAAAATTTCGTCTACATACATCTTCGCGATACGTTTTGGGGTATCCATCAAGCTATCATCCGTGAGATCCAGAGATAATAATCCCAGAATTTCACGCATGTGGAATTCAATACGTTCTTTCTTCTCGGCATTGCCAACCAATTCGGTTGTCATCGGGGTTTCCAGTCCGCGCGTTTCTAACGCCTGACGGACTTTCAATGCTGATTCGCTTAATGTTGTCATTTTCTCCTCCAACTGACTGAGGCTGATGATCGAACAACACTGCCTTGCCAGTAAAACTGAGCCCGAAGGATACCCCCATTTGGCAACAATTACACCTCGTATTTGCTGGGGGAATTAGTTCCGGTGAGTTTTTTTTGTCATAATAGTCAGCAATTAAGCATAACGAATGAAGGATTAACAAATGGACTCGTGTGATGCGCCGGGCCTGATGCCGGTAGAAACAGCCATTGAGAAAATGCTGTCAGTGGTCAAACCCATCAGCAAAACCAATAGATTACCTTTGGCAGAAACACTGGGACTGGTACTGGCAGAGGATGTGACCTCCCCGATTAACGTCCCGCCCTTCGCCAATTCCGCCATGGATGGTTACGCCCTTCAGCGTGCTGATTTAGACAAAACAGATACCCTGACTCTGGCCGGCCAGTCGTTTGCCGGTACCCCTTTCAACGGTTCATGCCAATCTGGCCAGTGCATCCGTATTATGACAGGCGCTGAGCTGCCGGCGGGAACAGACACCGTGATCATGCAGGAAGAGACAGAAGTTCTCGGCGATCAAATCCGCTTTCAGGTGAAACCTCAGGCCGGAGATAATGTTCGCCCGATCGGCGATGACATTCAACTCGGCGAGGTGGTCGTTGCCAAAGGCCACAGACTTTCAGCGCGAGAACTCCCGCTGATCGCTTCACTGGGCATTGCCAGCTTACCTGTGTTTGAACGTCCTAAAGTCGCTTTCTTCTCGACCGGTGATGAACTGCGCCCGCTCGGTGAGCCACTGGCCGCCGGTCAGATTTACGACAGCAACCGTTACGGGATTCGGGCGCTGCTGGATAAATTCGGCTGTGACGTACTGGATCTGGGGATTATTCCTGACGATCCTGCCCAGCTGGAAGCGGCATTTGCAAAAGCCACCAGCACCGCAGATGTGTTAATCACCTCAGGTGGCGTCAGTGTCGGGGAAGCAGATTACACAAAAGATATCCTGACCCAGCAAGGCGAAGTTGGTTTTTGGAAAATTGCCATGAAACCCGGTAAGCCATTTGCCTTCGGAAAAGTCAGCGACTGCTGGTTCTGTGGCCTGCCGGGCAATCCGGTTTCAGCCATGCTGACTTTGTATCAGATTGTTCAGCCTGTATTGGCGCAGCTTTCTGGCCAGAGCCAGTATCAGGCACCTCAGCGCTTACCGGCCATTGCCAGTACCGTGTTTAAAAAGCGCCCTGGACGCACTGACTTCCAGCGCGGTATTTACCAGGTAAACAGCAAAGGACAAATTGAAGTGGCCACCACAGGCAATCAGGGTTCAGGCGCATTCAGTTCCATGCATCAGGCCAACTGCCTGGTCATTCTGGAACAAGAACGCGGTA
This sequence comes from Photobacterium sp. SP02, assembly GCF_038519165.1. Lineage (NCBI taxonomy): Bacteria > Pseudomonadati > Pseudomonadota > Gammaproteobacteria > Vibrionales > Vibrionaceae > Photobacterium > Photobacterium sp. SP02. Next base: position 41,466 of record NZ_JASJOJ010000012.1, on the reverse strand, counting down.
AAGTGCAGCCGGGTGAAACCGTCACGATTGAACCTTTTAACGCCAGTATGTATTAAATGACGATAGCGCAGGAGCCAGTCATGGAAGAGTTATCTGATCAAGAGATGCTGCGTTACAACCGGCAGATCATTTTACGTCAGTTCGACTTTGAGGGTCAGGAAGCCTTAAAAGCAGCAAGCATCCTGATTCTGGGTGCCGGGGGTTTAGGTTGCGCCGCGAGCCAGTATCTGGCTGCGGCCGGCGCTGGCGTACTGACCCTGATTGATGACGACAAGGTTGAGCTGTCCAATCTGCAACGCCAGGTACTCCATCACGACGCGACTGTGGGCATGCTGAAAGTCGACTCCGCCAAACAGGCACTTGAGCGGCTGAATCCGCACTGTACTGTTCGCGCCATTGGCGAGCGACTGGATGATGCCGCCCTGCTCGATCTGATCAAACAGCACACGCTGGTTGTCGACTGCAGCGATAACCTGCCGACCCGGAACCAGCTGAACCGCCTGTGTTACCAGACAAACACCCCCTTGGTATCCGGCGCGGCAATACGCATGGAAGGCCAGGTCAGCGTTTTCACCTATCAGGACGAACAGCCTTGCTATGCCTGCCTGAGCAGCCTGTTCGGCGAGCAAAACCTGAGCTGTGTCGAAGCCGGTGTGATGTCACCGCTGGTTGGGATTATCGGTGCGGTGCAGGCGATGGAAGCCATCAAAGTGATTGCTGCGATGGGTAAACCGCTGACAGGCAAAATTCTGCTGCTGGACGCCATGACCATGCACTGGCAGGAAATGAAGCTGATGAAACAGGCGAACTGCCCGGTTTGCGGTTAATACGTCAAACAGCGCAGGTACCATACTCACGAATACTGTGATCAAAGAACATCACAGTATTCGTGTTGTTACACGTAATATTCCTGCAATTTTCGTCGAATCGCATCAATAAAGCGCATTTTCCATGCAACTGTTGACCTTCTGTACTGCATAAACACCCCACCTTCGACCTTGTCTCCTTCCAACGGTAAAATGAATAAACCCTCTTTATCAGCAAGGTTAATAAACCAGGGTTCAGGCACGACAGCCATGAAAGGGGCAGCACGTACTGCTGGCGCCAGTTGTCCATAATCATTACAAATAAACGCCAAATGACGGGACTCACCATCACGCATCATCTGACGATCCAGCTCATTGATTTCCTGTGGCCAAGGGTGACAATAGCAATGCCTGAACTGGCTTAGTTCAGACATACTGAGGCTGTCTCTCTCTTGCAGTTTTTTTCGCAACGGATTGCCGAAGAGTGCCACCAAACGCGTTTTACCAACCAATTCATACTGCAGCGCGCTAATCATTTTCTGATAATCACCGACAGCAAGAACTAAGTCGACTTTATCTTCCAGCAAATCATCCCGCCAAGCCCGACGTTCAAACGGTATGCATTGCACCTGGGCCTGATAATACTCCCCCTTATCGGCCAATACCGGGGTGAGTAACGTATTAATTGCCGGTGGAATCACAACACGAAAGGTTCTTTTCTCATTTTCATCTTCGCCAAATAGCTCTTCATTCAATGAAACAAAAAGCGGCACTAGTTTTTCTTTCAGCGTACATGCAAAAGGAGTCGGAATCTGTTGATTTCCTTCACGCCGAAACAGAGGGTCATTCAGTGCTTCTCTTAATCTACCCAGAGCATGACTGACTGCAGATGGCGTAATGGCCAGCCTTCGGGCTGTTTGTCCTGTTGATCCCGTCTGTAAAAGTACGTACAGCACCTTTAATAAATTCAAATCAAGTTGAATCAAATTCATGATGCAATATTCTTATTGAGCTGTATTAAATTCACGTCAACTATACTGCGCGCTCTTAAAACTTCAACACAAAGAGCATTCATGAACCCTTATTCACTCTTGTTTGTATGTATGATGGCCATATCTGCTGATTCTTCCTGTGCTTCGCTTGATCCCACGCAACCTCTGTCAGCGGTTCCTCCGATGTCACTCTTCGATTCATGGGCAAAACCCATAGATCCATTTCAGATCACTCAAGATGTCTGGTATGTCGGCACAGAGAATTTATCTTCCGTCTTAATCACTTCTCCTGAAGGTCATGTTTTGATTGATGCCGCACTGGAAACCAATGCAGCATTAATCAGAACCAACATTGAATCGCTTGGGTTTAATGTCACTGACATCAAGTATCTTTTGAATAGCCATGCACGACTGGATCAGGCCGGTGGCCTTGCCCGGTTAAAAATGTGGAGCGGAGGTCAATTAGTCGCAAGTCCCGACAATGCGGCACAATTGGCCCGCGGCGGTAAATCTGATTTTGCCCTGGGGGATGCGCTTCCGTTTCCCCCTGTTCATGTGGATAAAATTATTCAGGATAAAGAAAGTTTTTCTCTGGGTGCTATCCAGGTAACAGCCCTATTCACACCGGGACATCTGCCTGGAGCAACGTCATGGAAAATAGAGTTAAGCAATGGACAAGAACTTTTATATGCCGACAGCCTGGCAACCCCTGGATACCATTTAATCAATAATAAAAACTATCCCAATCTTGTCGCTGATTTACGGTACAGCTTTGACCTGCTGGCTTCGCAGAGCCCAGACATTTTCATTGCTAATAAAGGGAACCGTTTCAAATTAACCGACAAACGACGTCGCTACTACTCCGGTGATAAAGAGGCCTTCATTGACAGAGCCGGGCTGAAACACTACGTCGACGCATCAAGGAAAAGTTTTGAGCAACAGCTTGCCAGCCAGCAAAACGTAAGCACAGATTCCATAAACAAATAACAGAGTTAAAAACAGATAAAAGAATGCCGTTCATTTTCAAGAACGGCATTCTGCCTTTAGCTCTCCAGCAGCGTGCGCAAGCACATCACTTCATGATGTACAAATCACGGGTGTAGCGGTTTGCCGAGGCATTGGTTGTCGAATACCCGCCAACTTTGGGCGACTTGATGACGGTCTTGGTATAAAAATACACAGGGATAGCCGGCATATCTTCAGCAAAAATACGTTCCGCTTCCTGATAGAAGTGGTTCCGCTCTTGATCAGATTTCGCCGCTAAGGCGTCTGCCATGGCTTTGTCGTAGGCTTGGTTGGCCCAACGCGAATAATTCATGCCCTTGCTTTCAAAGTACGACAGAAAGGTTGATGCTTCGTTGTAGTCCCCTACCCAGGCGTATCGCGCCAGACTAAAGTCTTTCTGCGCCAGCTTCTGCAGGAAGGTTTTCCATTCCTGATTCGCCAGATCCACGTCTACCGGCAGGCTCTGTTTCCACATCGACAGCATCGCCAGCGCCAGTTTTTTGTGCGATTCATTGGTGTTATAGACCAGCTCAAATTTCAGCGGGTTATCTTTCGAATAGCCCGCTTCTTTCAACAATTCCCGCGCTTTTTGGTTACGTTCCTTCTGAGACAGCGAAGCCCAGGCCAATTCCGGCGCATCAAAACCCGCCACAGCAGGCGGTGTCACACCGTAGGCTGGGATCTGCCCCTGCCCCAGAATAAGCTGAGTCACCACATCACGATCGATCGCGTAAGCCAGTGCTTTACGGACGCGGACATCATCAAATGGCTTCTTATCTAAGTTGAACAGATAATAATAGGTCGCCAGCGATGGCATGGTCAGCAGCTCATCAGGGCGTTCTTGCTTAATTTGCTTATATTGTTCGAGCGGAAATGTCGCTGTGATGTCAATTTCACCGGTACGGTAGCGGTTGTATTCTGCGGTCTGGTTTTCAATCGCCAGATAGGCAGCTTTGTTAATCACCGTCTTCGCATCGTTCCAGTATGCCGGGTTACGTACCAGATCAATGCGCTCGTTCACCACCCAGTTGGTCAGCGTGTATGCGCCTGAACTGACGATATGATCCGGATTGGTCCAGTTGTCGCCATACTTTTCAACCGCTTTGCGGTAGACAGGAAACGTTGATGGATGTGAGAGCATTTTGACAAAATAAGGCGTTGGCTGAGTCAGCGTGAATTGCACAGTGCTGTCATCCAGCGCCTTGACACCCAAAGTGTCTTTGTCTTTTTTGCCATCGGTGATATCAACAGCATTCAATATATTCGCGGTGCCCAAATACCAGGAATAAGGCGCTGCAGAGGCCGGATCGGCATTGCGCTTAAAGCTGTATTCCACATCGTGTGCCGTTAATGGCTCACCGTTCGACCACTTCAGGCCGTCACGAAGATGGAAGGTCACGGTTTTACCATCGGCTGAGATATCCCAGTGCGTCGCCAGGGCAGGAATAATATTGCCTTCCTTATCTTCTGACACTAAACCATCGAATAAATCACTGATTACTTTGCTGCTTGAGTCATCTGTGGTCATGGTGGGATCTAAGGTTGGCACCTCACCGCCCAGACTCCAGACAATTTCCTGTTTCTCTGCCAGCGTCACGCCCGCAGGCACATCGGCCGCATAAGCCGCGCCAGACATCAGCAGGGAAATACCTGCTGCCAACGCTTTCACTTTCATTCCTTGCATGTCTCTTCCTTGTCAATTGTAGTGTGTTGTCAGGGTTGAATAAGCCTTGGATGGAACCTGACTGTTTTTTACTCACAATCAATGACGATAAATGGTCCAAAACGGTAACCATTCAGGAATATAAACATACGCTCATATTGAGCAAGAGAGAATAACAGCGGTCACAAAAAAGCCGGTGAGTTTCACCGGCTTAAGTCAGAGATGCAGCACTTTCAATTATCGTTGAGACGAATACCATCATTTTCGATGATGATCAGGCCTTTCTTGTATAAGCTGCCAATGGTTTTCTTGAAGGTTGCCTTACTGGTTCTGAACGCTTTGAAGATATCATCGGGTGCTGACTTATCGCTCAAAGGCAGAAAGCCGCCCTGCCGCTCCAGCGTGGTCAGAATTTTATCCGCCAGATCGTCCACTTTCGCTTTGCCAGCTTTTTGTAATGACAAATTGATCTTGCCATCCGGACGGATCTCTTTGATATAGGCCTTCAGTTTCTTACCGACAAACAGCTTGCCAAAGGCTTCTGTTTTAAAGAAAAGTCCCCAGTGCAAATCTTCGATCACCGCTTTATAACCCAGCTCAGTGGTTTCTGCGATCAAGACTTTCACTTCATCACCAACCTGATAAGGGGCCGGTGTTTTGTCCAGAAAGCGGTTTAGTTTGGTCGAACCAACGATGCGCCCGGATGCTTTATCAGTATAGATGCGCACCAGAATATTCTGGCCGACTTCCAGCCGGCGTCGCTGCTCACTGAAGGGGACCAGCAGATCTTTATCCAGCCCCCAGTCGACAAAGGCACCCACACCGGAAATGCCGACTATCTTCAGCAGCGCAAAATCGCCGACTTGCGCCAGCGGTTGTTTCGTCGTCGCGATAATGTCATCTTCAGAATCAAAATAGACGAACACCTCCAGCTGATCCCCCAGAGATGTGCCTTCAGGCACAGACGATTTCGGCAGCAAAATATTGCCAAAATCCTCACCACCATCCAGAAACACGCCAAAATCTACAATTTTTACGACTTCCAACGTGTTGTACTGACCAATTTTAATCATAAATATGTCACTCTCAGGGTAAACTATTCCAGCGGTTATCCGCCTCAATCTCCGGTCAACAGGGTTTCTGACACGAAACTAACGTTGTACAGGAGAAAGCACGCTATTTTGAAACGCGCATTATACGTGATGTTGATTCAGGCTGCCTGACCAAAATAGGCGTATCTGACCAAAATTTCTGCTGTCGAGCCATAACTCGTTGTCTGGTAGTGCTATTTCACATGAGTTTACACTAAAATTCTAACAGCAACTGAATCCAGCCGAACCACACTACAGAACCTTCAGAGAGGAACAAAATTAAGTGATCACCGTTGAAAAGAAAGATGGCCATAACCTGAAAATGTCGCATGTCATTCATGAGGCAAAAAACCGTCAGCTTGATGTATTTCTTTTCATTCCCGGTGAACTTGGCCTGAACGCCAATATCATGTCTGAAGACGAGTTCTATCATAATGTGATTCACGGTAAGCGAACTTACTTCAGTGATGTACATCACCTGCCACTGGTCCACAGCCGGCTCGCCAGTCGAGGCAATTTGCCATCCGGCCAGTACCGCTTGAGCCTGAGTTTGTTTGCTTACCAGTTTGCGGTCGCGCTGGAAGAAACCGTCCACCAGCTGCTTGATGAAAAAGTTGAACGGACAACCGAGGAGCTCGAAGAAGTCGCCAGTGTCTCGGCGGGTATCCTCAAGCGTTTGCGCCGGAATGTGCCGAGTGATGAAGAACTGCTCAAGTATTACCAGAACATAGATAACTATTTATCCTGGTTTACGGAACAGCGCTTCCTGTCGTTAGTCGCTCACCTGCCAAGAGCGGAAAACTACAGCGAAATTAAAACACTGTATCTGGATTTCTGTCAGGCCGAATCTGATCACCGTTTATCCAATCACTATAACTCTGAGCGTGCAACCGCTGATCCAACCCGTATGTCGAACAAAATGCGACTGCTGCGGCGCTTGATCGAATACCCGGTCACGATGAAAGAGAGCACGACCGTGTTGGGCAATACCACCAAAAAAGTCGTGACCGGATTTGCAGCTGGTTTTGTGATGATCTTTGTCACCATCATGTTGATTGAAGCCCGCGGGGTGCTGGGCGACATTACCGCGTCGTTTATTCTGGTGCTGTCGGTCATTTATGCCGCCCGCGAGGTGTTCAAAGACGATCTTAAGCATGCACTGTGGCGCTGGGTTCGAAAAGGCAAGCCCAAGTGGCGTAAACAATTTTTTGACAGCGACAGCAATAAACTGATTGGACGCCAGCTGGAATGGCTGGAGTACATGCGGTACGACACCCTGGATGACGACATCAAGAAAGCGCGCAAGCACAAGGTGTCGGCGAAAGAAGAAGCCATTTTGCATTACAAAAGTACCACCAGAATGTCGACGACCAAGTTTCTGACCGGGTATGAGCAAACCAAAGAATCGATTCTTTTTGATCTGCGGTTTCTGTCCACACTGATGGAGAAAGGCTCGCAGAAAATTTATGTCATGCGAGACGGCCAGGTGGCGAGAGAATCAGTTGAAAAACGGCATCTGATTAACCTGATCACCCGGGAGAGTGACGAAGATCAGGAACCTAAAATCCAGCGCTGGAAGATCATCATGAACCGTTCAAAGATCGTCGATATTGAAGCGATTGATTGATTTTCTCCGCTAACTGACACAATTGTTGGCCTCTTCTATGCTTATGTGATGAGGAGGCCCGCTTTCCGATGTCATTAACCCTACATTTTATGCCTTGTTTACAGGCCGTAACTTGATACGCTACCCCTCACTTTCATCTGCCTGGCGGCTATTATGCGCAAACTGACCGAATTGATTTTCAATAATACTTACAGTGAATTACCCAGTGTGTTCGGGACGCGGGTGATCCCTCAGCCTTTGGATAATCCTTACCTGGTCAGTGTCAATCCTGCCGTCTGTGACATGCTGGAACTGGATCCTGCCGAAGCGCAGACCCCTTTCTTTGCCGAACTGTTTACCGGCAACGAAGCACTGAACGGACTTGACCCACTGGCCATGAAATACACAGGCCATCAGTTCGGTCAGTACAATCCGGATTTAGGCGATGGACGCGGCCTGCTGATGGGGGAAGTGATCACCACAAAAGGCAAAAAATGGGACATCCACCTGAAAGGCTCCGGGCAGACGCCTTATTCCCGCATGGGGGATGGCCGTGCGGTATTACGCTCCAGCATTCGTGAATATCTGGCCAGTGCGGCCATGAAAGGTCTGGGGATCCGAACCACGCATGCCCTGGCCGTATTAGCCAGCGACACCCCCGTTTACCGGGAAAAAGTGGAGCCTGGCGCCACACTGATCCGGGTCGCCGAAAGCCACCTGCGTTTCGGCCACTTTGAATACCTGTTCTATACCCAGCAGCACGCGGAGCTGAAGCTGCTGGCGGATTACCTGATCAGGCATCATTTTTCCGATCTGCTTTCCCATGCCACACCGTATGCTGCCATGTTCCAGCGTATCGTCGATCTGACCGCCACCTTAATTGCCGACTGGCAAGCCGTGGGGTTTGCTCATGGTGTGATGAATACCGACAACATGTCCGTGCTCGGACTGACCTTCGACTACGGCCCTTACGGATTCCTGGACGACTATCAGCCGGGTTATATCTGTAACCATTCAGACTATTCAGGCCGCTACGCGTTCAACCAGCAACCGTCTATCGCGCTCTGGAATCTGTCTGCGCTTGGCTACGCCTTCACCCCATTACTCGACAAAGAAGAGATTGATACCGCATTACACAGCTATCAGTCTCGCCTTCAACAGGAATACAGTATCCGGATGCGCAATAAGCTGGGGATCGTGGAACGCCATGAAGAAGATAGCGACCTGTTCAGCGAGATGTTTGAGCTGCTCGCCAATCAGGCGATAGATTACACCCTGTTCTTCAGAACACTGACGGGCATACCAGCCGATAAACTGACGGACAGCAGTCACCTGTTTTCGGATCTGGTGAACGATCCTGTTCCGCTGCAAGCCTGGCTGAACACTTACGCAAAACGCCTGGCACGCGAGCAAAGCAATGATGCCGAACGACTCGCGTTCATGCGGCTGCATAATCCTAAATACATATTGCGGAACTATTTAGCCCAGCAAGCCATTGAGCAGGCGGAAAGGGGCGACTATGCCATGGTTGAAACCCTGCTAAACGTTCTGGCCAACCCTTATGATGATCACCCTGGCTATGGGCATCTGGCAGAGAAACCACCGCAATGGGGAAAAGAGCTGGAAATCAGTTGCTCGTCTTAGCAAGCACGCTTTTCCGGCACGATTCCGACACGATAGAAAAGAGCGGCAAGTAAAAAAAGAGCCTGAATACTCAGGCTCTTCGTAGTTATTGCGGGCTGCAGATAAGACTCGTCACTGCGTGTTCCGATAGCCAGCGCTGAAGTTTTGGCTGAACGGTGACAGAGCGTGACAGTAACTCACAGGGCTTATTCACTTCCCGGCTCTTTTTCAGCGTACGTTCCGCCAGAAACAACACAGCGTCATTATAAGGTTCGTCGTAATCCAGCGCGTCATTTGCCGGGTCTATCGCCAGCGTCAGTTGTGCCAGATGATCCAGATCGATCACCACGCCATCAAAGTAATGCAGAAATTTATCCGCCATCACAGCATTGGCCGGTAAATCACACATCAGGTGCACCTGCAAACCTGACTTCCCGCGAAACAAACCTTGTTCTGCCAGCAAGTCATGAACGGATGCCGCATCGCTGTATGTCCGGACAAAAGGAATCACTATGGCTATCGGCAGATCACCGGTCACATGGCGCAGCTGCTTTATAATTTTACACTGCAGTGCAAACATCCTGGCCCACTGCGGGTGCAGGTAGCGAGCCACACCGCGCAGTCCCATCACAGGATTTTCTTCTCTCGGCATTAAATGACCGCCAATCTGAGTACTGTCGCTGGCAATCTCCGCTCCGCTGAGTCTCAGCTTAAGTACCGGTTTGGTCTGTCCTGCCGCAATACGTTTCTGAGCAAATTCAGACAAATCACTGACCAGCCTGTCAACCAGATAGCTCTCAGTATCTTTGCCGCCTGTTATCGCTGACAACGCCGCTTTCTCATCGTCATTGAGCGCATCCGGCTGACACACAGCGCTGAGATGAATCCCGGTTTCAGCTATTAACGCATCCAACCCTATCAAGGCTGTATTGCTGACTTCATCTGTTGACCTTGATACCAATTGCGAGCGCGTCAATGCGATTGCTTTACCCGCGACAACATTGGTCGCCCACTCCTCTGCGGACATCATAGCCATCTCCCTTACACTGCTGTTTATTATCTGTTATTCAACCAAAGTAGCTCAGCATCCGAGTTACTCTCAAAGGTAAGCACCATTTTTATGCTCAAAGGAAACATAACAATTCACTTTTGTTCGACGCAACCATTATTCAGGTTTTCTGCAGATCCCAGTAAAATCAGGCCATAAAGGTGATGGATATTAATCGTTTGGTTTATTCCTGCGGCCTTTTAGGCTATCTTTATCCGTCATCAATGTTACACCTGAAAAGCAGGCGCCCAAATGCCCCAAAAAACCGATGAACTTCGTACCGTCAGTCTCGGACGTATGCCTTCTCCAGACGAGGTGGAAGCCGCCCACCCGATGACAGATCCTATCGCCGAACACATCGCTCATTCCCGCCGTGAGATCGAAAACATTCTGACCGGCAAAGATAACCGCCTTCTGGTTATCGTGGGTCCATGTTCAGTCCATGATACAGAAGCTGCCCTGGACTATGCGCGTCGCCTGCTGACACTGAAAGACAAATACCAGGAAAAACTGTGCATTGTCATGCGCACCTATTTCGAAAAGCCGCGCACTGTTGTCGGCTGGAAAGGCCTGGTTTCCGATCCCCATCTTGATGGTAGTCTGGATCTCGTTGCTGGCTTGTACAAAGCCAGAAAACTGCTGCTCGACATTAACCAGTTGGGTATGCCAACAGCGACCGAATTCCTGGATATGATCACAGGTCAGTACATTGCGGATTTAATCAGTTGGGGAGCGATTGGCGCACGGACCACAGAATCTCAGATACACCGTGAAATGGCCTCTGCACTTTCCTGCCCGGTAGGATTTAAAAACGGCACCGATGGTAATGTGAAAATTGCAATCGATGCGATTCGTGCCACCCGCGCACCGCACGTTTTTTGCTCCCCGGCAAAAAATGGCGAGATGACGATCTACAAAACGGCTGGTAATCCGCATGGTCACATTATTTTGCGTGGCGGAAAAATGCCAAATTATCACGCAGAAGATATTCAGGCAGCCTGCGATGCGCTGGAAGAATTCGCGCTGCCGACTAAGCTGGTGGTCGATTTCAGCCATGGAAACTGTCAGAAGCAGCATAAACGCCAGCTTGATGTGGCTGCCGACATCTGCAAACAACTGACAGATGGCAGCCGTTACATTGCCGGCATTATGGCAGAAAGCTTTATTGTCGAAGGGAATCAGTCACTGGAAAGCGGTCAGGAAAAAGGCCTGACCTATGGGCAATCCATCACAGACCCTTGCATAAGCTGGGAAGATACGGAAGAGATGCTTGCCATGCTCGCTGCTGCAGTCCAAAAACAATAAGCCAAGCCCTAAAGCCACTAGTTACAATAATCTGGCGTTTTATGATATAAAAGCGCCCATTAACAATGATGAGCAGGAATACACCATGCCTTCTTTTGATATTATTTCTGAAGTCGATACCGTTGAGCTGAAAAATGCGGTAGATAACAGTAACCGCGAGCTGGACACCCGCTTTGATTTCCGCAATGTAGAAGCCACTTTCAGTCTGAATAAAGAAATCGTGAAAATGTCTGCTGAAGCTGAGTTTCAGCTGCTGCAAATGCGCGATATCCTTCGCGGAAACTTAGCCAAACGCGGCGTTGATGCCCGCGCAATGGAAACCAAAGACATGGTTCACACTGGGAAAACCTATTCACAGGAAGCCATGTTTAAACAAGGGATTGATACCCCTGTTGCTAAGCAAATAGTCAAAATGCTTAAAGATTCCAAGATCAAAGTGCAAGCTTCCATTCAGGGCGACAAAGTCCGGGTAACTGGTAAAAAGCGCGATGACCTGCAAGCGGCAATGGCGCTGGTACGAAGCTCAGAAGAGCTGGATAAGCCTTTCCAGTTCGAAAATTTCCGCGACTGATTCACCGCTTTATCCATTGATTTCAGGAAGGCGATGCATGCCTTCCTGATCAATCACAATGTCAGCATCAACACTTTTTACACCACTCCAATTAAGTTGTAGTGCGTAATCACAACTTCTCCGCAAGTCTCTGACTCCTACACTGATTCCTATTGCTTGCTATCACAGTTTGTCATTTCGCCTCACGACAAAACCGCCATAAGCGATACCTTAATTTGCAGTACATTTTTTCGGTCAACTGACCGGCTTTTACTGCACTTAAGGAACCAACAATGAATAACAGACACTTACTGCAAAGGACGCTGAAGACAGTCCTGATCAGCAGTGCTCTACTCTCTGCCAGTGTCATGGCCACGGCGAATTACAACCCCGATGGCGTTTACAGCGCGGGTGAACAAGTCATCTATCAGGGAGCCACCTATCAGGCGCTGCGCAGCACAGAAAACGAGGCACCCGATACGTATCTGGGGGATGCCTGGCAGCAGGTCAACACGCTGAACGTAGCTTCAGCAACCACAACAACCTACCCGGCCTACCAAAGCAGTGCTGTCTATGTAGGGGGCGACCACGTTTCTTACAACAGTCAGATTTATAAAGCAAAATGGTGGACACAGGGAGAAGCACCAGACGCCACACCCGGCACAGGCGTTTGGGAATGGGTCAGTGCAGACAACAACCCTGATCCCGGCCCCGGTCCTGATCCTGATCCAACGCCGGAACCGACACCGGCCAACGGTATCATTGGTCAGAACCCGGACGGCAGCTATATCATGAGCAAAACCTATCTGGATGCCCGTGAAGCCGAACTGACCAGCTCACCGGAATTCGCTGCAGTGCTGGCTTCAATCAGCACACGCGACAACGCCATTGTAGAAGCCGTTGTTCCTGGCTTGTCTACCAATCCGGATAACGTCAAACGGGTTGAAGCTTTAATCAGCGAGCAAAAATGGGATGCACTGTTCCCGGAGCGCAACGCCGCCTATACCTACTCTAACTTTCTGAAAGCGGTCGCGAAATTCAAAGGTTTTTGTGCCACCTATACCGATGAGCGTGCAGCGCAATCAGATGCCATCTGTGCCAAATCGCTGGCCGTCATGTTTGCGCATTTCACTCAGGAAACCGGCGCCCATAACCCTCACTCTCCTTACGAAGAATGGCGGCAGGGCCTGTTCTTTGTACGTGAAGCCGGGTGTTCGGAAGAGGCCTCTTCCTGCGGCTACAACAGTGAATGTGCCGCCAGTAACTGGCAGACTGAGCAGTGGCCGTGCGGGACCAATCCCGACGGCAGTTATGTGAAATATTTCGGTCGTGGTGCCAAACAGTTGTCTTACCACTACAACTACGGACCCTTCTCTGATTTTATCTTTAACGACGTTAACGTGCTGCTGCAGGATCCGGATCGTGTTGCTGACAGCTGGCTGAACCTGGCGTCTGCCGTGTTCTTCTTTGTGTATCCGCAGCCACCGAAACCTTCCATGCTTCATGTCATTGACGGTACATGGCAGCCAACAGCAACAGATATTGCTGAGAAGCGGGTGCCCGGTTTTGGTGTCACCACCATGATCATCAATGGCGGTATTGAGTGTACGCTTGACACTGAGAAACCTCAGTCAGTCAACCGTATTAAATACTACCGTGGTCACGCTGCCGCTCTGGGTGTTGCCATTCCCGCAGACGAACAGCTGGGCTGTGCGGGTATGAAAGCGTTCAAGAAAACAGGCGAAAGCACCTTTGGCCTGTACTGGGAAAATGACTGGAGCTATTACCCGGATAACCCGGGCGGCAGCAGCTTTGCCTGCCGGATTGAATCCGGTTATCAAACCGCGCACACCACGCTGAAAAAAGGCGATTATGCCAAGTGTATCCAGAAATATTACGGCGTGACGATTGAGTAACACCACTCACTCCGGCAACAGCAGATAAAGATTCCGGGATAATGAACAGCGTCATGCACTTATCCCGGATTTTTTCATGCAATAGCCTGAAAATGTGCAAGCTGTGACACCGATTCCCCTATCCGCTTTCTGTACCCTGATTTCTTTTTGTCTCACACCCGAGTTTGTTAGAGTGCCACTGCCTATCGTCGCAGACGGTGATCAGGCGACACCTTTTTCACAACTGACGGAAACACTGAATGACCCTGCCAGAGCGTCCATCTGACGAACAACCTGAAAATCCGCTTATCTGGCCCATTCTCGGCCTGCTGGAAAAGCAACCCGATGGATGGATGGTGCACACCCTGGCAGAATCGTTGAAGCAACAAGGTTTACTGAACACCTTAGACGAGGTTGCTGAGCAAGATCTTTTCAAACGAAATTTTCTGCTGATGAATGCGTTATACCAACTGCAGCAAATGCTGTTGCCCCGGCAGTGGCTGCAGGCTCAGGCTATGAACATCAAACTGATGCAAAATCAGGGTGATCAGCAAATCGACGAACAAGACCCGCTCAGGGAGTATTATCTGGACTGGCAGAATTATCACTCGGATACCAATACTATCCGCGATCTGCTGTCGGCGTTCTGGCAAAAGTATCAGCAGCACATTGGCAATCTGAGTGTCACAACAAACGCCTCATGGCAGCAGGATCTGGCCGTGCTTGAGCTTCCCGCTGATGCCAGTCCGGCACAGATACGCAAACAATGGCGAAGGCTGGCATTGCGCTGGCACCCTGATCGCCCGGAAGGAAATACAGACAAATTCCGGCAGGCCTGTGAAGCCTGGCAGCGCATTCAAAGCCGCCTCCACAACTAACCCCCAAACGCCAACTCATTCAAATTTTTCTAATAAGCTGTTCGTCAGCCTGAACTGTTCTGTTGCCTCTGCCCGGCGTACACTTTTTCAAAATACGCCGGAAGCTGATATTCGGAGGCAATCATGGCAATCAGACACATTCAACATATCCTGCGCTCTCACCCATCGTCAGATGGTGATGGTGTCAAAATTCAACGCGTGCATGGTTTCGACAATGCGGCATTCTCGCCTTTTCTGATGGTTGATGAGCTCAAATCTGATCAGGCCGCTGACTATATTGGCGGGTTTCCACCCCATCCGCACCGAGGCATAGAAACACTGACTTATATGTTACGCGGTCACTTTCAGCATCAAGACCACATGGGCAACAAAGGTGAGCTGAAAGACAGTGGCGCCCAGTGGATGTCAGCAGGTAAAGGGGTTATTCACAGTGAGATGCCCATCATGTCCGACGGGCAATTGCATGGTTTTCAAATTTGGATAAACCTGCCCGCCAGCAAAAAAATGCTGCCCGCTCAGTACCATGACTTCCAGTCTGACGTTATTACTGAGAAACAGCTAAGTGAGCAGAACCTGATTCGTGTTATTGCCGGCGATCTCACCATTGACGGTGACACTCTGACAGGTCCGCTAC
Organism: Photobacterium sp. SP02; assembly: GCF_038519165.1. Classification (NCBI taxonomy): domain Bacteria; kingdom Pseudomonadati; phylum Pseudomonadota; class Gammaproteobacteria; order Vibrionales; family Vibrionaceae; genus Photobacterium; species Photobacterium sp. SP02. The sequence continues at coordinate 26,370 of NZ_JASJOJ010000012.1, read as the reverse complement.
AAGAAACAGGTGTACCCACCACTATTGCAGACTGGCGTGCAGCAGCCGGTGAGCAATTGAACAGCTGCCTGAACCCGGATTTCCAGGCCATGTTGTATGTTTACCAGGGAGCAGTCAGCATCGAGGGACGACATGCCAAAGCCGGTGAACTGGTGATGTTAACCGCCGGTGAAGGTCTGGCAATAACAGCCACAGAAGATACCGGGCTGCTATTGCTATCGGGCACCCCGATAAATGAGCCAGTGGCACATTACGGCCCTTTCGTCATGAATACCATGGAAGAGATCGAGCAAGCGATTCGTGATTATCAGACCGGCCAGCTGACCGACTGACGGATATCCACTCGCTCTAAAAAAACAGCCCGCAATGCGGGCTGTTTTTTTATCTTTCACCAATCAGTATAAACTGGCCTCGCCTTCGGGACGGGTCTTAAACCGCCGGTGCAGCCACATATACTGCTCTGGTGCCTGCATGATCATAGGTTCTACCGCGTGTTTGTTGATATAAGCTGCTGCCGCATCCGGATCATTATGCGGGAAGTCTTCCAACGGTTTAAACACTCTGAGTGTATACATACCGTCATCGGTGTCGCGGACCAGGGCAATAGGTACAATGGCACAATCAGTGGCATCAACCAATAAACTGGTTCCTACCGTCGTACACGCCTTATCAACGGCAAACAGGGGGGCAAAGGTTGAACGGCGACGACCATAATCATGATCAGGGGCATACCAGACCCGCTCCCCTTCACGCAAGGCACGGAACATCCCTTTGACATCTTTGCGATCCAGCATATAACGGTTGGAACGCACCCGGCCTTTAAACTGGAAATAGTCAAAACAAGGGTTATTGTTCGGGCGGTAGACACCCACACCCGGCGCTCTAAGGCCGAATGCGCGGGCTCCGACTTCCAGGTTCATGGAATGAACGGCCACCAGCAGTACACCTTTCCCTTGCTTATCCAGCTCATCCAGATACTCAACACCTTCAAACCGAATGTGTCGTTTCACCCGCCATTCAGGCCAGAACCAGGCCATACCGGTTTCAAACAAAGCCAGTCCGGCATTGTCGATATTTTTCTTAATCAACGCATCGCGCTCATCCTTTGGCATGTCTGGAAAGCAGAGTTCCAGATTACGCTCAATGGTATAGCGGCGCTTTTTGAGCAGCTTGATTGCCAGCCTGCCGACACCTTTACCCATCAGAAATTGAATACGGTAAGGGAGTAAACTGATGAGTTTCATAGTGCCAATCATCAACAAGGTCGGCCAGTATCGGGGGTGAAGAAGTTCGGCCTTAAATTCCGGTGCCGTCAATTTGCTCATAACAGAGACGATTTTCCTTATTGTTTGAAGCGAAGCCTGCACTGTCATCGTCGTGGGCAGACAGGAAAAGAACAATGTATTGTATACCAGCATGGCAAGCTTGCAAGAACCACAGCACCTGGTCTGTTCACCTGGCAACTATCCCTGCAGTGCCAAACAAAGAAAAAAAGAAAAGCCACCCGCAGGTGGCCAGTTGAAAATTATAGTTTTAGTCTGTTGTTATTATAATTCTGAATCCCTGCACAGTATCAGCGCTTCCCCTAAGCCCTGAAGCAGTGATCTCAGATACTCCCTCTTCTTCCACATCACTACATTAACTTGGTCGCTATACGCGCTTTGTTTCTGCTGTGTCTGGTTTCATCCTTTGTTTGCACTATTCGGGCCAACTTTATCCATACATTAATTTCAGTGTGTTACGGTTTTACAAAGCTGAGGGCTTCAGAGAGCTGTAAAACTCTCTGACAGTAACAACGGCTGCCAGGCGACCTAAAACGCCGTTCATCCTGGCTGAAATTGGTGATACTCTGGCATCGTCAGTTAAGATGTTTAAACGGAGTTAACACGGCAGCTATGTCCATCAGTAAAACCAAATCCAGCTTTTATCGTCGCTTATACGTCGCCCACCTGATCGACCAGGGCATCGCGACAGTGCCCGCTTTGCTTGAGTATACGGGGATGCCGAGGCGCACAGCACAAGACACCATTAAAAGCCTCTCCGACCTCGATATTGTGTGTGAATTTAAACAGGCAGAGGGAGAACGCCACCGAAGCGGACGGTATGAAATTCAGGAATGGGGCGCAATCAACAAACAATGGATTGCCGACAACCTCACAGACATAAAAGCGGTGCTTGATTACCCCTGATAAACTATCGGCTGGGCAAATTATCGCAGCCTGCAACTCATATTGCGTTGCATTTTGCCTGTCTGATTTTCAGACACCCCGGTAAAGTGAACGCGAATTCCACACGGGCTCAAAAAATAGGCTACAAAGTAATGAAGGGCGGTAAACTCCAGCCTCATTCAGCGATTTTGAGCCTTACCACTGCCGCTCTTATCATAAGAGTCTGTAACCTGTGACAGAAAAATGTCATATTGACTTGGTTGCAAAGTAACCTAAGAGACAGTTTCTCGCGAAACTAGCGCTAAAAATGGCGTGTTTACTGGCTATATTAGCAATATGTTGTGTTAATATTCGGGCCAAAATTTTTCAGCTTGTCACGGACAAAAGAGAAGATAAATATGGCTTTAGACTTTTCAAAAATGACGGTGGATTTATCCGCAATGCCAACCACTATTGATATGGCACATGGCGTACTGGCCGCTCTGGTTGTTATTCTTTTACTGCTATACGTGACAAAGAAAGGCAAACCGGTAGAAGTTGAGAAAGTCGTCGAGAAAGAAGTCCAGGTTGAAAAAATTGTCGAAGTCGAAAAACCGGTCGAAAAGATTGTTGAAGTAGAGAAAATTGTTGAGGTGGAATCTAAACTCAAAACCGCAACGCCTGACGCTGCACTTCAGCTCTTGTCTCTGCTGCAAAAAGAAGCGCGTTTCATCGACTTTATGCAAGAAGATCTGAAAGGCTTTGCCGATGCCGAAATTGGCGCGGCTGCCCGGGTTATTCACGAAGGCGGTAAAAAAGTACTGGATGAATATTTCCGGTTCGCGCCAGTGCGCAGTGAAGAAGAAGAAACCCGCATTACCTTACCAGAAGGCTTTAATGCCTCTGAAGTCCGCCTGACAGGCAATGTGGTGGGTAATGCGCCTTTCACTGGCACCCTCATTCACCGCGGCTGGAAAGTTACAGAAATTCATTTACCTAAAATGTCGGACGGACACGACCCGCGTATCCTGTCGGCTGCTGAGGTTGAGCTATAATGCAAGCACATCAAGAACATAAATACAGTGTGGGTATCGACCTTGGCACCACCCACTGCGTTCTGTCTTATGTTGATTTACAACAGGACGATGCACCGGTCACTGTGATGCCAATCGCCCAGCTAACCACCCCGGGCAATGTAGAAGAAAAATCGCAATTGCCTTCTTTCATGTATCAGGCACACGAATCTGAACTGGCACCCGGGGATACCACCCTGCCGTGGGATGCCCAACCGAATGCGATTGTCGGTGCAATGGCGCGTCATTTAGGGAGTAAAACCCCTATCCGTTTAATCGCCAGCGCCAAAAGCTGGTTGTGCCATGGTGGTATTAACCGTCGTGATGCTTTTCTGCCGCTGAATGCGCCAGAAGAAGTGACAAAGGTTTCACCGCTGGAAGCGACCCGCGCTTATTTGTCCCACCTGGCGAAAGCCTGGGGTCACAAACACCCTGATGCATCACTGTTCGATCAGGATGTCACCATTACCGTACCGGCCTCTTTCGACCCGGCGGCACGCGATTTAACGGCAGAAGCAGCGCGTGAAGTTGGCTTCAAACACCTGACGCTGTTAGAAGAGCCACAGGCAGCGGTATACAGCTGGATCAAAAATAACGATGACACCTGGCGTGATCAGGTCAGTGTGGGCGATGTCGTTCTGGTTGTCGATATCGGTGGGGGCACCACCGACCTTTCTCTGGTCGCCGTGACAGAAGAAGACGGCAACCTGACGCTCAATCGCGTTGCTGTCGGTGATCATATTTTGCTGGGCGGCGATAACATGGACCTTGCGCTGGCTTACCGCCTGAAAGCCAAACTGGCGCAGGAAGGCAAGCCGCTACAGCCCTGGCAAATCCAAGCCATTACCCACGCTTGCCGTGATGCTAAAGAAGCCCTGCTGACAGACAATACTCTGCAGGCTGTTCCCATTGTAGTGCCAAGCCGGGGTTCAAAACTGCTCGGTGGCACACTGCAGACTGAACTGACCCAAGAGGAAGTACAGCAAACACTGGTAGAAGGCTTCTTCCCGCAGACAAGTATTGAAGAGCATCCGGTTGAAATGCAGCGCGGTGCCCTGACACAAATGGGCCTGCCTTACGCACAAGATGCCGCTATTACCCGTCATATTGCCGGTTTTCTGAGTCGTCAATCCTCCGCCGTGGATGAACTTTTTGATAGCTTTGAGCAAATTCATGACGGCTTCATTCGTCCGACTGCAATTTTGTTCAACGGCGGCGTACTGAAATCCGATCTGCTTTCTCAACGCCTGACCTCCACCATTAATCAATGGCTGACTCAGGCTGGCAGCCCGGAAGCCAAACGCCTGCAGGGACTGGATCTGGATTTGGCTGTTGCCCACGGCGCTTCCTATTACGGCTCCGTGCGCCAGGGCAAAGGCGTTCGCATTCGCGGTGGTATTGCCAGCAGTTACTATGTTGGCATTGAAAGTGCCATGCCGGCCATTCCAGGTATGGAGCCGCCTGTAGAAGCACTTTGCGTGGCGCCCTTTGGTATGGAAGAAGGCAGTCATGCAGAAGTGTCAGGCAGAGAATTCGGCTTGATCATTGGCCAGCCCGTGACTTTCCGATTCTTCGGTTCAACGGTTCGCCGGGAAGATGCACCGGGTGTCCTGCTTGACTGGTGGCAACCGGAAGAGCTGGAAGAACTGCCAGCGATTCAAGTGACCCTACCGGTATCCGATGGCCGTACTGCTGGGCAAGTCGTTCCTGTTTCACTGGCGGCACGGGTGACAGAACTGGGTACACTATGTCTGGAAGCCATTCCGACCGACGGCGGACAGAAGTGGCAAGTAGAGTTTGACGTTCGGGAAAGTTAATGCTTTCTCAGATGAAATTTCGACGGCGCATTCATTGCGCCGTTATTTTACCCAGCTTACCCAGTCTCAGTCACATGCTGGTTACGCGGTAACCTCTGAGTAAAAACAGGCACGGAGTCTTACATGTCTTCTCCCCGATATTTAGTGGGTATAGATTTAGGTACAACACATACCGTTGTCGCCTACTGCCCTATTACTTCAGATCTTCAACATGAAGCTGTAAAGATTTTTGACATCGACCAGCTCATCGCCCCTGGTGAAGTGGCGCGCAAACCCCTTTTACCCTCGTTCAGATACCATCCGACAAGCGGTGAAATAGCACCTGAGCTGTGTGTTCTGCCCTGGGATAACAACCCCGTCAATGGCGACTTTCCAGAGGCGCTCATAGGTGAATATGCCCGCGAATTAGGGGCCAAAGTTGAAGGCCGGCAAGTCACGAGCGCAAAAAGCTGGTTATCTCATACGGGCGTAGATCGCAATCAACCGATTCTGCCATGGGCAGCCAGCAGCGGTGTGCAAAAAGTATCGCCGGTTATTGCCAGTGCCAGTTACCTGAACCATGTCCGTCAGTGCTGGGACTACCACCATCCGCAAGACAAACTTGCCCACCAGGATGTTGTTATTACCATACCCGCTTCTTTCGATGAAAGCGCCAGAGCGCTAACGATAGAAGCGGCCAGACTGGCCGGTCTGAGTCATATGGTGTTGCTCGAAGAACCACAGGCTGTGTGTTACGACTGGTATTCCCGTCACCACAATGAAGCGGAAACCCTGTTGAAAGATATACCGCTTTTGATGGTGTGCGACATTGGCGGCGGTACCACAGACCTCAGCCTGATTAAAGTCAGCTACCAGAATGAAAGGCTTAAGCTTGATCGCATCGGCGTAGGTGACCACCTGATGCTGGGTGGGGATAACCTGGATTTGGCGCTCGCCCATCAGGCCGAGAATAACCTGCACTCCGGCGGCAAACGGCTAAGCGCTGCTGGCCTGTCGAAGCTCATTCAGCAAACACGTCGTGCGAAGGAGCAACTGCTGGCAGAACATGCACCTGATCAGGTGAACGTGACGCTGCTTGGCAGTGGCTCGAAACTGATTGGCGGCAGCCGCTCTGCGGTACTCACTCAAGCGCAGGTCAACCACATCGCACTCGACGGATTTTTCCCTGTCAGTGCGTTTGATGAACATCCCAGCCAACGTCAAAGTGCCGTTGTGGAATTCGGTTTACCCTACGCTTCAGATCCGGCCATCTCCAGACATCTGGCACATTTCATCAGTGAACATCATGCCGCCTGCCGTGAGGCTTTAGGGTTAGGCGAAGCCAACAACGACGAATCCATTAAGGCAATTCCTCCAGCCATATTGCTCAATGGTGGCGTTTTCAACAGCCCTGTTTTGTCCGAACGTATTCAGGCTATTTTTGCCCATTGGAAAGGAGCAAGCGTCACCTGCCTGGACAATCCGCACCCCGACCTTGCTGTCGCATACGGCGCCGTCGCGTATGCAAAAGCCAGACACGGCGCGCAGCTGAAGATTGGAGGAGGATCGGCGCGCTCATTTTTCCTCGACCTGCACACTCAAGCCGCTCATTCTGGTATTTGCCTGTTACCGCGAGGCACTGAAGAAGGTGTTGAAGTGGCATTGTCAGACAGAAAATTCGCGCTGACATTAGGCGAACCGGTTCGTTTTGATCTGTATGCCTCTTCAGATGATACGCCGATCTCGGCCGGGGATATCCTTCCTCTGGATAAACCCCACATGACCTCGCTGCCCCCTTTTGTTATTACCCTGGACAGCGAGACTGACAGAGAATCACTGGCAGCAAACCAGAAGGACAGAGTTGATGTTACCCTAGCCTGTCAGCTCACTGAAGTGGGCACATTGCAATTGGAATGCGTCAGCGCAGACAGACCAGGCAAACGTTGGCAGGTCGAGTTTTCAGTACGGAAAACAGCCGCTGTCGATAATGCCCCTGATGCAAGTGAAGACATGCCCCATCCAAGCGCTTTGCAATCAGCCCGAATTGCCATTCAGAAAGCGTATGGCGGCAGCAAAAAACACGCCGATGAAAAACCCGTCAAAACACTCAGAAGCGATCTGGAAAAGTACCTCGGTAAGCGTGAAGACTGGGAAATGCCAGCATTACGATCCTTGGCCGACACCTTGCTTGACAGCAAAAAGCGGCGACGCCGTTCCGCTGTGCATGAGCGAAACTGGCTGAAACTGACAGGTTATACCTTAAGACCCGGTTTTGGTGATCCGGTCGATGACTGGCGCATGAATCAAGTCTGGGCGCTGTATCAGCACAATCTGCAGTTTCACCAGTCTGCTCAGAGCTGGAATGACTGGTGGATATTCTGGCGCCGTGTGGCAGGTGGTCTCAATCAGGCGCAGCAAGAAATCATTTACAAAGACATCGCCAAATACATTAATCCGAGCGCGACCCGCAGCCCTAAATTAGCGAAAGAGATGCAAGAGCGGGGCTATGAGCAAATGGTGTGTTTAGCGGCTTCTCTTGAGCACATCGCATTTGAAAAGAAACTGCAACTGATCGAGTGGTTATTCTCACGATTGCAAAAACCACAATTTGCACAGGCGCATTGGTGGGCAATTGGCAGGATTGGCAGTCGCTTCCCGCTCTATGGAAGTCGGCATAATCTGTTAACGGCTCAGCATATCAGCTACTGTCTGCCAGAATTATTAGATTCAGACTGGAAAGAGGAACCTGATATCGCCCTTGCCGCTGTAATGATGTGCCGCAAAACTGGCGACCGAACGCTTGATATTGATGACGAGTTACGCCAAAAAGTCATCAGTAAACTGCAGGCAAGCAAGGTGCCAGAGCGCTGGATCGACATGGTCGCAGAGCAGAAAGTGTTGACCCAGGAAGAAAACCAGCGTGTTTACGGCGATTCGCTTCCCACCGGCCTTATACTCCTGGAGTAAATATTCGCTTATTAAGCTTACGTTAGGGTATGACTGCTACTATACCGGGAATCAGAACTGCCGGTCAGTCATACCCAGCAGGCCTATAAAGGAATAACAAGCGAGTAGTTTTGGCTATGACACGTGAACAATTTAAAGTAATCTCAGAGCGCATTTTCAAGTCCCAAAATCAACGTACTGCTGTTGAGGCTGTCGTCTTCGAAGGGTTATCAAGCTATGAAGCCGAGAAGCGATATGGCGTACCGAAAGGGACTCTCTCACGGAATGTCCGCAAATATAAAAATGAAGTCGACTACATCACAACAGTCACTGAAGCATAATAAAAAAGGAGAGTATTACTCTCCTTTTTTATTATAAGTAGCAATCAGATAGACGTTCGGTTATTCCTCAGTCTGAGAGTCCATCAACTCTTCAGGGTGAACACCGTCTTTTTCCATCAACGCCAGAATCTCAATCATTCTTACCTGACGAGCTTCTTCTTTAAATTCGTTCAATACAGCTATCAAATCATTTATTTTCTGTAGCGGAATTCGCTTAATGACGGCACGCTGCCTGCCTGGTACTTCGTCTGCAAAGTCAATCAGTGCCTGACGGTAGTCAGCTCTGGTCTCTTGCAGATGTTTCCCGTTTTCAACATTCTTTAGCATCGCACTGAGTGCTTTTTCCGCATCCGAAAAGTTAGCCATGAATTACCTCTAAACACTATTCTTATAAAGAGCACTTTCTTGCCATCGACTAACAGATTCATGACACTTGTTGTGCTATTTGAAATAGAGCAAAATTAATAAAATTAAACCAAGATCCCTAGATATCTCATAAGATCCGTATTCTGCCGAAAAACTAACGCTATGACTTCTGCTGCGCGTATGTGAGAAGAGTAGTACGCTCACTTAATTATAATAGAGAACTCTAACGAGGATGTAAGAGTAGCAGCAGTAATTAAATAATACTCTCAGTCTTCGTTATTGTGAACATAATTTTTGTGTCCTTGACAATTCTCTGACCAAAAAATGATTTCAGCGATTATCGGGCTATGTTTCTCTGTTGCCGCTACAGCAGGTTTATTTTAGCGAATCTGCCGGATACCCTCTGCGCGGTTGCTGCTACCACAAACTACCCTTTCATCCTCAAATCATCCTCAAAATCCGCCAACAGCTAATCAATCGATGAAATAATAGCCTGTTTCTCAGCAATTTAGCTTTGCCAAAAGCAGTCAGTATTGGTACTATGCTCGTCAGTTAGCAAGCCTTTTGGCGGACATTAGCGCAGTTTGGTAGCGCACTACTCTGGGGGAGTAGGGGTCGCTGGTTCAAATCCAGTATGTCCGACCAAAAGGCTTTTTTTGTTTCATTCTTCTCTTCTTTATTTGTTTCCCCTCGAATTTTTTTCAAAACTTTTTTTAGCAACTGCTGCTTCAGTCTATCATTGGCTCGATTCCCCAAGGAGCATGATATGGAACAGGCACCATATTGCAAAGAATGCGGACAACACGAAGAGTTCATTGTCATCGATGAACATCTGTTCGTTTGCATATGTGGCTACCAATTCAGCTGTATCTCAATTAGCGTGAAGAAAAGCACTATGACGTCTCCCTCCCCCTCTCCACCTTTCGATTATCAAGTCCATTAAACAGACGGCACCACCAGTGAAAACAATGGCCCTCAACCAGGTAAAAGCACAATCTCAATCGCAACATCACAGTGTTATAATTTGACAAATATCGTTAAATTTAGTTTAAAATTCCGTTAACAGCAAATTAATCCCACTTTGGTTTTTCGCCTACAACACAGATAACAAAAACTCAATAAGCAACTGTTTTTAATGTATAAAAAAATAATTTCAATGTAGTAAACCTCATGTAAAGCAGTATAAATCCATTAAAAACGTGATCTATATCCTGAGCCATTTACGGGATTTTGTGCTACCTTCTCGCACGAAAATTAAGTCACTATTACACATTCGGGAACATCTTTTCATCTCGCTGCATAAGCCAGTGAGCTGAATCATTCCCTTCATTTAGGACAATGCTTGTTGTCCTGCTTCTTAGTCAATATGACATCACAGGATCATTCTATGGATGCAACGATTAACAATTGGCTCGCCATTCTCAACGAACAATTAATGCTCATCATTGGCGACATTAACGGACTGCTATGGGGCCACCTTCTTGTATATCTGCTGGTTGCTGTAGGTATCTATTTTACTTTTCGCCTCGGTTTCATTCAGGTTCGACAGTTTCGTCATGCCATCAGCGTCTTGAAAAAAGGCAAAGATGTAGAATCTGGTATCAGCTCTTATCAGGTATTTTGCACTTCGATGGCGGCACGTGTGGGTACCGGTAATATGGCTGGTGTCGCTGTCGCACTGACAGTCGGCGGACCGGGTGCCATTTTCTGGATGTGGGTGATGGCCCTGCTGGGAATGGCGACCGCTTTTGTGGAATCCACACTTGCGCAAGTCTATAAAGTCAAAGACGTAGACGGACAATACCGCGGCGGTCCAGCCTATTACATGGAGCAGGGACTTGGTGCCCGCTGGATGGGAACCCTGTTCTCTGTCTGTCTGATTATTGCTTTCGGATTAGTCTTCAATGCCGTTCAGGCAAACACCATTACCGCTGCGCTCAACCATTCTTTTGAGATCGACCGTAAGTATGTAGGGCTGGTTATTGTGGCGTGTTCTGCCTTCTTCATCATGGGCGGATTAAAATCCATCGCGCAAGCTTCTGCTCGTATCGTGCCGGTTATGGCGGTCGGCTATCTGGCTATCGCCTGTCTGATTGTCATCATGAACATGTCTGAACTGCCTGCCGCAATCTCGCTGATTGTTAAAAGTGCTTTCGGCTGGCAGGAAGCTGCAGCCGGCGGCGTGGCTTATACCATTGCGCAGGCAATGCAAAGCGGTATCGCTCGTGGTCTGTTCTCCAATGAAGCCGGTATGGGCTCAGCAGCCAATGTTGCTGCCAGCGCAACCCCCAACCCTAACCACCCTGCATCGCAAGGCTTTGTACAGATGCTCGGCGTGTTTGCAGACACCATTGTCATTTGTACTGCCTCAGCCGCGATGATCATGCTGTCAGGTGTGATGGATCAGCCTGATGCTGCTTCTGGTATCGGTCTGTTGCAACAAGCACTGACGAACGAGTTAGGTAGCTGGACAACCTATTTTATGGCAGCCGCTATCATTCTGTTCTGCTTTACTTCCATTATTGCTAATTACAGTTATGCAGAAACAAATATCATGTTCCTGAACGGCAATACGAAGAAAGGCCTGTTCACATTCAGAATCATCGTGCTGGCTATGGTGTTGTTTGGCTCAATTGCCTCACTGCCTGTCGTATGGAACATGGCTGATGCTTCCATGGGTATGATGGCGCTGATTAACATTGCCGCGCTGGTGCTGTTGTCTAATCTGGCTATCAAGGTGATCAAAGATTACGAACTGCAAGTGAAAAACGGTCAAGTGCCAACGTTTGACCGCAGTAAGTTCCCGGAACTTAGCAAGCTAGACGGTGCCTGGCATCCTAAACCTGATACGGCGAAAGAATCACGCTAAATCAGACAGGTCATTTTAATGAAAACAAGCCAGCATTAATGCTGGCTTGTTTTTTAACTGGCGCTTATCTTCTTGTTCAGACGTTTCGAATTGATAAGAAGGTTGCAAGCCCGCCTGATCCACTGATGTGCTTTTCTCGTCAGCACGTAAACCCAGTCCACCCGTTTGCTCCTGCTCCTGCTCCTGCTCCTGCTGGAGTAGAGCAATTACATCTCTTTGATAATTAATAAGTATTGCTTTTATGGCCCCCCCTATTCATAACCATCATATTGCAGTGAACTTATTTTAAGTTCTTTATAAACTAAATTAAAAACAAAGGATTTCTCGTTTTAACATCATTACCACAGACTTATTTCGGTTAAAAATACACCGCAAATGCAAAAAAGATCACATTAATTAACATTTTTATCATTTATTTAACTTTCTTGCTTTGAGAAAAAAAGAAACTGTTCTATTTATTTATTAGCTATGACGACCTGTCATTTGCTCTTTTTGATTATTTCGACTCAAGGAAGAAAGCAATGTTATTAAACAAGTTTAGCTTGGTTGCACTCTCTGTTGCCGCTGCGACTATGTCCTGCAGCGTGCTCGCCGCACCGGGTACCCCTCAACTCGCATGGATGGAAACAGACTATGCCATCGTGGAAGTCGATCAGGCTGCAACAGCCTACAAAGATCTTGTCACAGTAAAAACTGCAGCAGATGTGCCAGTCGCCTGGCAACGTTATTCAGGCGAAACGGCTGACCATTGGAAAGTAAAGCTCAATGGCAACGTGGCATTTGAGGAAAGTATTGATCCGGCATCCAGTGGTGAGGGCTCCACGACATTGTCCATCACTCAGGGTGGCCAATATACCTTAACCGTCGAATTATGTAGTGGTTCGGGCGCGGAGGAAGCGTGTAGCAGCAGTCCTGCAACCAACATAGTGGTGGCAGATACAGACGGCAGCCATTTCGATCCACTCCCCATGAATGTCGATCCGAACAACGGCACCTATTCTACCCCTGCAGATACTGTTGTTGGTGCCTACTTTGTTGAGTGGGGCGTCTTTGGCCGTAAATTCACCGTCGACAAGATCCCAGCCCAAAATCTGACGCACATCCTTTATGGCTTTATTCCTGTTTGTGGTCCGAATGCCTCGCTGGGTGAGATTGAGGGCGGTAATAGTTTAGCGGCACTTAATCGCGCTTGTGTTGGCACACCAGACTTTGAGGTCGCGATTCACGACCCTTGGGCTGCGGTTCAAATGCCACAGCCACAAGCTGGCCATACCTATAGCACCCCTTATAAAGGTAACTACGGTCAATTGATGGCGCTGAAACAACGCTACCCGGATTTGAAGGTTATCCCTTCGATTGGTGGCTGGACACTGTCTGATCCTTTCTTCTCGTTTACCGATAAAGCCAAACGTGATGTCTTTGTTGCCAGTGTGAAGAAGTTCCTGCAAACCTGGAAATTCTTTGATGGTGTCGATATTGACTGGGAGTTCCCGGGCGGAAAAGGTGCCAATACCACGCTGGGCGATCCGGTGAATGACGGACCAGCATACGTCGCGCTGATGCGTGAGCTGCGCACCATGCTGGATGGGCTGGAAGCCGAGACAGGTCGTCAGTTCGAACTCACATCTGCAATTGGTGTTGGTTACGACAAAATTGATGTCGTTAACTACGCTGAGGCGTCTCAGTACATGGATTACATCTTCAACATGAGTTACGACTTCTACGGCGGTTGGAGCAACGTAGTCGGTCACCAGACGGCGCTGAACTGTGGCAGCCATCTGACTGCTGACCAATGTAACGGTACAGGTGTTGATGAAAACGGTGAGCCTCGCCAAGGCCCGGCTTACACCACTGCACATGGCGTCGAGCGTCTTCTTGCTCAGGGTGTGCCTGCCAACAAACTGGTTGTGGGTGCAGCCATGTACGGTCGCGGCTGGACGGGTGTGACCCAAGCCAGCATGACAGATCCAAGCAACCCGATGACAGGTGTGGGTAATGGCCCTGTCGCCGGTTCCTGGGAAGCAGGTGTGATCGACTATAAAGATGTCGCTACCCGCTATGAAAATAAAGCCGGCGTCGTACTGGGTTATGACGAACAGGCGGAAGCACCCTGGGCTTATGACCCGAGTAACGGCGATTTGGTGACCTACGATAGCCCACGCTCTATTATGGCCAAAGGCCAGTATGTGCGTGACCTGGGTCTTGCCGGTCTGTTCGCATGGGAAATTGATGCAGACAATGGTGACATCCTGAATGCGATGCAAGAATCCCTGGCTGGCGCACCTGCAGGAAACCGTGCACCTGTTGCACGTGCAGGCGCTGATCAGCAAGTGAATACTGCGGCCACAGTGACTCTGAACGGGTCTTCATCAACAGACAGCGATGGTCAGATTGCCGGCTATCAGTGGGTACAGACCAGTGGACCGGCATTGACACTGAACGGTGCGAATACGGCTTCCGCAACCATTTCAGTGCCAGATGTCACGGCTGATACTCAATATGTCTTTACTCTGACGGTTACGGATAATGAAGGGGCGACAGCCACCGACAGCATCACAGTGACTGCGAAAGCGCCTGGTGCACAAAACACCGCACCAGTTGCATCACTGACGGGCCCAGGTACAGCCAATGCAGATGATCTCATCACCCTGGATGCGTCACAGTCCACTGATGCCGATGGCGATACCCTGACGTACGACTGGACCGTACCTGCAGGTGTGAATGCCGTTATTAATGGTTCAAGCCTGAGCTTTACGGCCGGTAGCTATACGACTGACACCGCATTGTCTTTCAGTGTGAGTGTCTCTGACGGAACGGCTAGCGATGCGGCCTCGCTGACAGTGACCGTTGCAAAAGACGATAGCGGAACCGGTGGTGAGGGTGATTTCCCAGCCTATGTGGAAGGCACTGCGTACCAGGCCGGTGATCAAGTTTCCAACGGCGGCGTGAACTTTGAATGTAAACCATACCCTTATTCTGGTTGGTGTTCAGGTGCAGCCTGGGCCTACGAACCTGGAGTGGGCGTATACTGGCAGGATGCATGGACTCAACTTTAATGATTCATTGTCACGCCTGAACACGCATTAATCATTAAACGGTTCATCTAAAGTAAAGCCACTCGTGATAGAACGAGTGGCTTTTTCATGTGTTTTCACAATGCTTCGTCATCCGGTTCTGAATATAAGCAACCGCACTAATATATGAACAACATACCTGTCTGGCTGCCATTCTTACTTAACAAGAGAACGTGTCTATCTGCGATATGAAAAAGCCTGTAAAAACAGGCTTTGAGATTATTTAGCTACGAAGTAAAGATCCTTAGCATAAATGTTGCCCTTCGGATTGTTGTCCGGAAACCCTTTCAGATGACTTTTGACCAGCCTGGTGTGGTTGTAATGGTAGATTGGCATGACAGGCGAATATTGGTCGAGAATATGTTCTGCCTCGCGGTAAATACCATATCGTTCTTGCTCATCCGAAATATCAGCGGCCTGCTTAAGCAACGCGTCGAATTCCTTGTTACAGAACCCGGTTTCGTTACTGACATGCCCGCAAGTGAAGCTGCTGAGAACAGAGGAGGGTTCTGCATAATCACCAAATGCATACGAGCGCGCAACGGCATAATCACCCGCCGCTTTTGCCGCCAGATAAGCATTCCATTCCATGTTTTCCAGCTTTACACTCACATCCAGAGACTTCCACATAGAGGCGATCGCCAGTGCCAGCTTTTTATGATTTTCACTGGTGTTGTAGGTCAGAGTGACATTCAACGGATGGCTCTTGCTATAGCCCGCTTTTGCCAGCAGCACTTTCGCTTCACCAATGCGCTCGTCATGAGCCTGAGACTTAAATGCCGGGGTGAAATTCTGATAGTTTGGAATGATATCCGGCACGATGGAGAAAGCCTCTGGCTCGCCCTGCCCCGTGACTTTTTGCACCAACACATCGCGGTCTATCGCCATACTCAGCGCACGGCGTACGTCAGCATTATCAAATGGAGGCTGCTGGGTATTAAAGGCATACACATAAGAGCCCAATAAGCGCAGAGATTTAATCTCTTCCGGGCTGTCCTTCAGTAATTTCTGATAATACTCAAGCTGAACACGGTTCGTCATATGCACTTCACCAGCCTGATAACGCATCAGCTCTGCGCTTTGTGACGACAGCGCTAAATAGGTCACATTGTTAATGACCGTGGATGCATCATCCCTGTAATGCTGGTTACGTGTTACTTCGACCCTTTCGTTCGGCACCCATTCTTTCAGTACATAGGCACCATTTGAGACAAAATGATCGGCACGAGTCCATAAATCACCGTATTGACTCACCACGTGAGCCGGTACAGGAAAGAAGGTTTTGATGCTCATCAGACTAAGGAAATACGGCGTCGGGCGGCTTAATGTCACCTGCAACTGATGCAGGTTGAGCGCTTTCACTCCCAGTTCGGATGCCGGTTTTTCACCATTCAGTATTTCCTGGGCATGGGTAATGTTGGCGGTAACCAAATTGAATCCGGAATTGTTGCCTGTCGATTTATCAACCGCCCGACGCCACGCAAACACAAAATCCATGGCGGTCAATGGCTGACCATCAGACCATTTCAGGCCCTTACGCAGATTGAAAGTGTAGGTTTTGCCGTTGTCTGACACAGCCCAGCTTTCAGCTTGCCCTGCCGTGATTTCGCCCTGCAGATTTTCAATCAGCAACCCTTCGAACAAGTCATTCACGATGACATCGCCCGGGCTGCCTGAACCAACAAAGCCAGGATCTAATGTACTCGGCTCTGCGCCGTTGGCTCGTACCAGATGCTGCTCTTTGGCTAAAACAACTCCTTCAGGCACATTGGCGGCAACGGAATGTAGTGAAAATGCGGAGATGGCCAGCCCGATGCTGACAGTGATAAATTTCTGATTCAATGCGAAATCCTTTTGTGGCATTACTATCTGGAACCAAATCTATACTAACAAGGAAATCAGTAAACGCTATGAGCAGCGTCAAGAAGACAAACTCAGTAACAATTTATGGAAAGACCCGCAGTGTATGCGGGTCTCGAATTAACGATCTGGGCAAATAAAAGAAAATCAGTTACTTGGGAATGTTAAAGTTTTTGTCATTCATGCAGGTAAATGTATAAAAATCTGAGCGCTCATTAAAATGGCTGAATCCTCGTCCATGGCAATATGCGCCGTTAATCTCATTCATGACTGTCAGCGTTTGCTGATTATTGACAGAAAAATAGCTGTCGTTTTCACACACCACGCGGATTTTTCCGTCATCACTCTGAGAAAAGGCTTTCACTTTTGCACCGCATAAGGAATAGCTGACATCGACGAAATCATTGGCACGCTCATCGATTGATGCACTGCATCCTGCTAAAGCCAGACCAGATAATCCCACTACTATTGTTGTTAAGGCTTTCACAATCACCTCCTTACTTAATATTATATTTTGATTGTAGTGCGACCAGCATAAAAACGCATTAAAATCCTGCCACTAAATAAAAAATAAATCACATAGAATCATAAATTTAGTCAATCCTAATGTAGCGCTATTGCACTGGCGTTGCTGAGGTGAATTCTGCGATTGCGCCATCGACAACAAGAAAGCAGTCCATCCCTGCAGCCAATGCCGCCCGCCGTCCTAAATCGGTATCTTCAAAAACCACACACTGATGAGGTGCCAGCCCAATACGGTTAGCCGCTTCAAGGAAAGTATCAGGGTGAGGTTTATGGTTCCGGACATCGTCGGCAGTGACTAAGGCATCAAGTAAAGGCAAAATGTCGGTTATAGTCAGCAAATTTTCTGCATTAACCTTGCGGCATCCGGTACCGACGGCCACTTTCTTCTGGCCTTTATACTGCAATAAAAGATTAACAGTGGCCGGAATGGTCTCTCCCTTTTGTTCCAGCGCTTCAAAAAAACGCCATTTGGTATCAGCGACTTCCTGGATATCATGATCGGTCTGATATTTTTCATTCATCATTTGCGCGGTTTTGATCGTGGGCGAGCCTCCCAGACTCATCAGCCACTGCGGATCAAAAGGAATGTTGAATTGCTCGCAGGCATATCGCCAGGCTGCTATATGGGCTGGCATTGAGTCAATCAGTGTGCCGTCCATGTCGAAAATTAATCCCTGATACCGTGACAAATCCATATTCACCTCCAAATCAGTACGTTTCACCATAATGACGTAGTGGCCTGTACAGATCCAGAGTGAATGACTTAGATTCCGACACAGCACAGACTGGTTACTCAATATCCATGACGGCCAGTCCCCATTTTTCGGCTATCCGGTCAAAAAATCCCTGCGTTTTCTTTAATTCTATCCATTGGTTAATGAAATTAATCCAGACTTGATCATCTCTTGGCATCAACATCGCCAAAGGTGTCGCCCGTCGCATTCCCTGCACCTTGGGAATGGTCAACTGTGGAAACCGGCTGATTAGCATTGCGGCCTCAATATTGGACGTCACAATGACATTGGCACGGTTTGCCAGTAATTCCTGATAAGATTTTCCGCTCTCAATGACCTGCTGCCTGGCTCTGGGAAAGAATTCTTTTACCATAGTTTCCTCAACGGCTCCCCGGCGGGAAGCCACCGTTACCGATGAAGAGTTAAAATCGGCCCAATAGCGAAAGCGATTCTGGTTCGTTTTCTGCGTCACCGGCACAAAAGCAAGGTAATAATAAGGCTGGCTGTAGCCGACTATCTTAGCCCGGCTGATATTGAGCGCCGCACTGCCGGTCAGGTCATATTTTTCCGTGACAATCCCGCTGACCAAGGCTTTCCAGTCCGTGGCTACGTATTCAACAGTCACACCGAGATCCTTGGCCAGCTCAGTCGTTATATCAATGTCGTATCCTTTGTAGAAATTTGTCGCAGGATCTCTCATGGTCATTGGCCCCCAGTCGCCGGTAGTACCCACCCGGAGCACTCCCCTGTCCATGACTTTCTGTAATCGGCTCGACGCCGCATGAACCTGACTGACACACACCAGAAACAGTGCTAAAGACAGCAGCAACCTAAAAGATAAGGTGAATCGCATCGGACACCTCCGGAAACAACAGAACACGCTTACTCAGCATTGAAATAAAGATAGCAGTGTCTGTGTGATCATTTTCATCTGAGGACAGAATAATTGTGTGTCAAAATTGAAAGTTTCTGTATTTTTTTGTGATTTCCATTATTGGAAATATGTTGTCTTATTTATGAGAAATTGTGCGTAAAAAAACTGCATTGTTTCGCAATGCAGTAAACACAATGAAGGAATTCATACAGAAGTGTTTATATATCCATACACAAAAATAAACACGCCAATAATAGGTTAATTATGATTTAAATTGTGCTTCCTCATTCTGAACTCACCCGGTGAGCACCCCATGTGCTTTTTAAAAACACGGGAGAAATAGGAAACATCCTTGAAGCCTGAAGAATTAGCGATCTGAGAAATTTTCTCGCGATCAGAGCTTAATAATCCACACGCCAGATCCAGCCGTTTCTTTATGATGTACTGTTTCAGCGTGACGCCCATAATGCTATGGAATAAACGAGAGAAGTAGGTCGGTGAGTAATGGCAAGCACTCGCCAGCTCTTCCTCGCGCAGTGGTGAGCTCAGGTTTTCATCAATAATTTTCAGTGCAGGCCGGATTGAAAGCTCACGGTTTTCGAAACCAGGCTCAGCTTCATTTTCAATATTATGTGTATGCAGTCTGCTAAAACACTCCTCCAGCTCTTGCCTGCTGGCATTGGCCGCCAGCACATCTTCACCACCGGCCCTTAAAACATTAAGTGCCAGACTCCCATCCAGGTTATGGTATACGACAACAACCTTTGCGGCCGGGAAACGATTTTTCACTGCACGCAGCAGCTCAAATCCTTCCGATGTCGAATCAATCACTTCAAGAAAAATCAGCTCTTGCCCCGTCATTGATGACAATAACTCGTAAGGAGAAATCTCAATGACCTTGTGCGAAAGCTTTAAATTTTCTTTCGCTTCAACCTGCTTGTCATGATGACTACTGCTAACCCAAATCACATATTCACCTTAAACTGCTAGTGTCATATTCCCATGCTCTTATGATCAAGTGCATGGATGGCGGTTGACACTCCTTGTCGATGAATAAAAATGTACTGATAAGAATTCGTATGAATATCAGGGCAAAAATGTATTTACTTATAATAATTAACGATCAATAAACTAAATAAATCCAGCCGCTCGTGTTTGTTTCAAATATAAGCAACAATGAATAAAAACTCTGCTACCTATAAGACTTCAATAAGTTGAACAAGTTCCAATGGCGATTTTGTGCGGTTTATTATTACTTAGGATTATATAGGTGCATTTTTTATCACAAAGAAATCTAACTTTTTGACATTCCATCTTTGTCGCAAAAAAAGTCTCTATGACAAAAATGTCTGACACAAAGGTGTATAAACATGGCCTTTTGACATCTAAAATACTGTTATTTCAGCTGTATGTTCTTCACTTTTATAGTATGAGTGACATAAATTACTTCACGGCGCCCGATAACTGTTTATAGAGCTCAAAGCTGCTATCTTCCAGCCAGCACTCAACGATCACGCCATCTTCCAGCCGGAACTGGATCATACCTGTCATTTGTATCGTCTGTTTTTTACCCGGCAAATTGAACCACCCGCCATGATATTGAGCCTGACAACGATATCTGACCACTGTCAGTGGCGGCTGGCTAATGACATCTGAGATCGAGAATGCGACAGACTTAAATTTTTGCCGCCATAACAACAGATAAGAAAGGTAGCTTTCATGAGAAAGTGGGTGCCGACGACCGCCCGGCAAGTGAAAAACAAAAGGATCAGAGACATACTCAGCGAGTCTGGATCTACTCGCATTAGCCCAGATATCCAGGAACCAGGCATCAATCCAATCCTCCCTTGCCATTACAGATCCCACCTTACTACTTCAGACACAAACACCCTCTGCCACAAGAAAACAGGTCCATCTTCATTGCAAAGATGCAGCAACATTCACTTAACGCCAATTTATCCCAGGCCCTCATCAAATCCTATACCGGAATGTAAAACAAACAAATAACTTCGCTCAATGTCAAATTTATTAATTGCCATGCATCATATGAATAATCATGAATATCAAGCCTGTCATTTCTTGCGTTCTACATGGTATTAACCAGGCTGGTGTTTGTTTTCGTGGTATCGGCAGCATCGGATACAAATGGTTCGGCCTGCTTGAGATAGAAGCGTGCTTGCTCGTTGTTCCCAACCAGATAATAGTTATGCGCTATTGCGCCCAGCAACTCAATCAGGGCTGTTTTATCATGATATTTACTGGCCTGCCGCAACATAGACTGAAAAATCACTATGCTTGTTTCTGGCGTATTCGACGCCATGATCTGGGATAAATCAGGCCTTATTGTGTGTGGAGGTGTTGCGCAGAATGTATTGCTGCTGGCTGCAAGCACAGTGCCGGAACCACACAGCATAGCCACAATAAACACAGACTGACGGATGAAAGACATCATAACCACTTGGCTCCCTATGCTGAATCAGAGCCATCATTATCATGTGTTCTCACGCCATACGAAGACTTACGTCCAAACATGGTAATACACTCTCATGATTGCGTAATGGCTTCACCGTGTTACCAGACATTTTGTCTGTCTGGTAACATTCTTCAGTCATTAATTGATATCGAACTTGGGAAGAACAGCCTGATAAAACGACAGACTGGGAATATAAGTATGGTGACTTAACTTTTTACCGACAGCGACAAATTCATAACCCAGCTCCTGAGAAGCTCTTTGATTCCACTCACCTTCCGCAAACACTATCCGTCGCTTAAACGTTATCCCCGTATCCTGCTTCGCTCTGAATGCAGCAAGTGCCATAATTTCCGTTCTGCTGGCAGCGTCTGATGACGAGGCAAAGGTCATTTTACTTGCATCTATTCCCGCCGCTTTCAATTTCAGACGACTTACCGCCGCCCATCCGCCACTGGTGATCGCAACATGCGTATCATCCCGGACAGCCATTTGCTCAAGAAACTCTCTGGCGCCTTTGCTCAGCACAAACTCTTGAGGGACCGCATGCAGCCTGGCAGTGAGATTTTCCAGATACTTTTGTTCCACCTGACGGTGAACAATAGAGCGGCTTGACAGCACAGGATACTGATGGAGGATCTCATCTAACATTGCCGAATCCGTCACCGCTCGCTCTTGATAACGCGATTTGTCCAAAGTGATGTGGAGAACGGCTTCGACGGCTTGCTGAAAACACATCATATCCATTTCCCTGGCATTCACCAAAGCACCATCCACATCCACTAACAACAGATTCATCCCTATACCTTCATTGATTTTTATCATCGGTGATAATGCCGTACAGAATGGAGATGTAAACAAAATGTTTCAATACATGATTTGTTAAAAATCATCATTTTTTGCGTAATCTCAAACTCTTAGCACTCATTCCTATGCATCAAAATCTTTTGCTGTTCAGAAATTGATAACAAAGCGCAACTGACCTCAAAAACTTAACACTGTGATTTTTTAGCGGATTTGCCGATTCTTTCCCACAATTACTCAGTTCGCTGAGTAAATCCGGTGAACAGCATGTGAGCATAAATGACTATAAAAGGAAAATGTGATGAAAACCTCAACTGACCGTCGGCGCTTTCTGCGCCTGACTATGGCAGGCATCATAGGCATCACACTGGGTGATCAGATCCTGCAGCGTAAAGCGCTGGCCAGTGAAGAACTGCCACATCTGGCAGAAGATGATGCTCAGGCAACTGCCTTGCAATACACGCATAAGTCGCCTCATGAAGAGAATCATTGCGGTAACTGTATGTTGATACAAGGTAATGAAGGTGATGAATGGAGACCCTGCTCAATCTTCCCCGGTAAAGCGGTGAACGTAAATGGCTGGTGCTCTGCCTGGACGGCCAAACCGGCTTAATGGATGACATAGCCCGTAGTCACTGCGGGCTTTTTACCCTCAGAAAAACACGGAAACATTGCTTGCAGGTGATGAAGTTCGATAAGAATGGAGGCGCGTCCCGGAGTCGAACCGAGGTCCACGGATTTGCAATCCGCTGCATAGCCACTCTGCCAACGCGCCTTAATGAAGCTTGTCTCAGAAGACGAAGCGCATTATCCAAATCCTGATGAGAAGTACAAGCCTTTTCTGACTGAAACCCCTTAACTGATTACTTTTCCGGCCAACGGCAATTGTCAGCGAGAAATCAGCTAAAAAACAGCCCAATTCTTCCGTTATGATTCACGCGCTCAACCTGAGTGGCAAACGTCTGCTCAAGCCGTTCATTCGACATCACCTCTTCAGGTTTTCCCTTCGCAACACAGCTTCCCCCTTTCAGCAGGATGACACTGTCTGCAAATTGCAGCGTCCGGTTCAGATCATGGTTCGCCATCACGACAGCAATACCTTGTCCGGCCATAAAATTCAGCAGTCGGTATAAAGAGACTTCCTGTCCGATATCAAGCGCTGTTGCCGGTTCATCCAGCAATAGCAGGCAGCCATCCGGGTTCAGTCCCGGCCAGACCTGCAAACAGGCAGCCGCTAATCTGACCCGCTGCCACTCGCCTCCGGACAATTGCTGAATATGGCGATCCAGTTTGTCATCAATCGAAAGCCACTGACTGACATCCTGAATAGCCTGATTAACCTTCTCGACGTTTGCTTCCGGAATCGCGGATACCGCTAACTGCAAGTAATGATAAACACCAACGGCAAAACCCGGTTTATCCTGTTGCGACAAATAACTGCGGTACCGGGCCATGTCGCGAAGATCCATCTCTGACAAGCACTGCCCTGCCAGTGTTACCTTGCCGGCACCTTGAAACAGCCCGGACAGGCACTGAATAGCCGTGCTTTTCCCGCTACCGTTAGGGCCAATCAGGTGAACCACTTCACCGCGCTTTACCGAGAAACTGACCGGCAGCAATCGCCGGGCTAGCGCTATATTTTCAGCTTGTAATACACAATCCAGATCTGAACGGGTTACCATCAGCTTACTCCACTTGCGAACGCAACAGCATCCAGATAAACACAGGGGCGCCCAATGTCGTGGTCACAACGCCCACAGGCAATTCTGCAGCAGGCAGCAGTACCCGCGCCAAGACATCCGCAACTGCCAGCAGTAAAGCCCCGAAGCAGGCTGAAAGCGGTAGCAGGTATCGGTTTTCTGCCCCCAACGCCAAACGCAACAAGTGAGGAATCACCAGACCAATAAAGCCAATCACACCTGCCATAGCGACTGATGTTCCCACTAACAGGGCGATAATCAATATCAATCGCCAGCGCAGTGCAGCCACATCCAGCCCCAACTGTCGTGCATGGGTTTCACCCAGCATCAGGATGTCCAGTTGCCGGCCACGGGAGCATAGCCAGATCAATGCGGGAAGCAGAATGATCAGCACGCTAAGCTGCGCCCAGGAAACACCGGCAACACTTCCCATCAGCCAGTACATCAGCTGTCTGAGGTTCAGATCGTCACTGAAATAAAACGCCCAGGTCACAACCGCCCCGGACAAAATACCCAGCGCAACGCCTATGAGCAGCAAACGCGCGGTAGACACCCGTCGGATACGGGCAAGACCAACGAGCAGTAAAGTAAAGATCAGCGCGCCCGCCATGGCAACCAGCATTGTCAGCCAGGGACTCGGCACCGAGGGAAGCAAAAAAAGTAAGAGAACAAGCGCCAGGCTGGCTCCCCCCGAAATACCCAGCACACCTGGCTCCGCCAGCGGATTGCCCAGTAACACCTGCAACACAGCACCAGAGGCTGCCAGCGCAGCCCCAATTGCCATGGCGGCCACTAACCTTGGCATTCTGAGCTGCCATAACAATTGCTTCTCAAGCTCGCCAAATGGCTGCCAGGGTTTCAGCCAGATCTCGCCCACCGACAATGAAAACAGACCGCAGCTGATAAGCAAAATCGCAACAAGCCAAAAGCTCACTTTCCATTTATGGCGACGCTGATGAAGGATACGGTCTAAGTGCATGATGTCGTGTGTTTTCGTCAGTGAGAACTAAAGGGGAAACATACAGGGTCTTTGAAAAAATGAAAAGCAAGCCAGTTAAATTGGCTTGCTTTCAAAAGTATTTATACTGCGGCTGCTGATTATCTAGCTGTTTTCAGTCCTTCAGAGCCTAAGCACTCTGCGCTTAGAATTTAGCAACGACCTGATCAGTAAGATCAACGTCTGATTGCTTGACCAGCAAACAAGCCCGTTGTCCCAGCGCTACATTGGGGTTAGGGAAAACGACAGACTCTCCCCCTTTGGCAGCCACGTATTCTTCACCGTTATCGCTCCCCAGCACCGCACCTTCTTCAAAGTAGGTAAAGTTAGCCTGATTCGCCGGAAAGGTGAAAGCGAACTGATCTGTTTGCTTAGTCAAAGTACGGGTCACCCGATACACACACACTTGCTTATCGCCCTGATAGTCTGGCAGAGATTGTTGTGAAACGAGTGCGAGCATCGCCTGGTTAAAGGCTTCTAGCCGTTCTAAATCGTTCTCACCCAGCCGTGCCACCTTACCCAGCTCCATCGTCAGTGCCTGCGCGCCATAGTTCTGAGCACTGTACCAGCTGAATGTTGGTGCCGCAGAACCAGAGAGCATCATCGCCTCGATCTCACCGTGATGCAGAAAATTAAACAGCGCTAAACCCCGGGTTTTATGTTCACTAAAAGGGCTGACCGCAAAGGTGTAGTGCTGTGAATCACGGATGGCACTATGCAGATCCAAATGCCAGCGTTCGGTATTCTTTAATGGTGAGTTCTGGAAGAATGCATCCACTGAGCGCTGAAGTAAGTTGGCGCGAATACAATCAGCATTCTTTTCATCATTGATACCGCCAAATAGCCGATTCATATTCTCATCAATAAAGCGGGTATGAGCATTAATGGCTTCAGGGTGACCAATGATCAGCAGTAAACGATGTTCAGGCATCAAATCGCCAAGCAGGATTTTTTTCACTAACTGCTGCAGCAGTTCAATCGGGCCGGTTTCATCACCGTGTACCCCGGATGAAATGACGATGTCTTTACTGGTAGCGGACAAGCCAGGTGGAATAACGGTTAAAACACCACGCGCCGTCAACTGACACAATACACCATTTTCTAACTGCCACTCCCCCGCCTCAAACGGAAAAGATAAATCCAGGGTCGCAGAAAGAAATTCCCCGTTTTGCACTGCCTTTAACAAAGCCATTATACCTCCTCGTCCTTGTAACAGGCATGTTCTTACAGGCGATTTCATGATTGCACGAATAACAACCAATAAAGAACACTAAAAGATGAAAGAAAATCAGTGAAATAAACTGCTTTTACTATACATCCTGGCTACATAGTTTCAACACTATATTGATGACTGCAGGCAAGAATGAGACCAGGGTATACACTTTTTACTGCTGATAAAGAAAAACCCAAGTAAACAATTCGTTTACTTGGGTTTCTTGTCGGCTCAAACCACTTATTTTTCGATTTTGATATTCTCAACGCGTGCTTTAAGCTTCTGACCAGGGCGAAAGGTCACCACTCGCCGTGCCGAGATTGGAATATCTTCACCGGTTTTAGGATTTCGTCCAGGTCGCTCGTTTTTGTCGCGCAGATCAAAATTACCAAAACCGGATAACTTAACCTGTTCACCACACTCAAGTGCCTTTCTGATCTCCTCGAAGAAGACTTCCACCGTATCCTTGGCGTCCCGTTTGCTTAGTCCGACATTCTCAAACAGGTTCTCAGCCAACTCGGCTTTTGTGTCAGCTCACAGAAATATTCGTTTTCTTACTACAAAACGACTCAGTGTGATTA
>NZ_JASJOJ010000129.1:0-2292 GCF_038519165.1 Photobacterium sp. SP02 | reverse complement strand
TTTTCTAAAGGCACTTGATCCAGCACCTCTTCATCTAACGACAGTTTCAATAGAGTAAACCTGTCACCGACATAGGTCCCAGATATTTCACTCCGTTTTTTATGAATCGCTTGATGATGATTCCAGATATGCATGTAATAGTGTTCTGACCAAATTTTATCGCCATTGACGATATTGGTTTGATAAAAGTCCACGCCAGGTAAATTAAACGGTGCCAGAACTTGCCTGAATTTTTCAGAGACCAACTGCTCTGCGGTTTCATGATAGTCACACGGCTGAAATTTGGCGAGATTACCCTCTGAAATACCAACTCTTCCCGGTCCAATAACGTGCCTTTTCAAGGACCATAGAGACATCAAATGCCCTAACCCTTCATCTGATCCTTCTATTTTATCTAACATATAATCCGTTGCACGACCACTTTCTTTTAACATGTAGTACTTACTATCATATTTCATTTTCTTGCCATCACATGATTTGTCTTCTAATTGCACATCTCTCAAACTGTTGATAATCCAGAATATTGAAAAACATATGGCCACCATAAACACTTTCGCAGCCATTGTCGTAATAGTCTGTTATTCAAAGGCCGAACCAATTGACCATTCATCTACCCGCTGAAAACTCAAACCTGTGAGATTTTCCTCACGAAGTGCTTGCACAACTGTTTCATGGAACAGGAATTTAGGTTTCTCTTCCAATGTGAATACTAAACGTTTTTCTAGAGGAATTTTATCTAGTACATTTTCATCTAATGATAATACTTCTAAAATAAAATCATCATCCACATAAGTTCCATCAATTTTTGATCTACCTCTATGAATTGCCTGATAGTTATTCCATATATGCATATAGTAATGTTCTGACCAAGTTTTATTTCCGCTAACAATATTTGTTTGGTAAAAATCCACACCAGGCAAATTAAATCCTTGCAACACCTGCATGAATTTTTCTGAAACTAATTGCTCTGCAGTCTCATGATAATCTGATGGTGTAAATAAATCTGGATTTCCCTCAATCATTTCAACCACACCTGGACCAAGAACACGATGTTTAATTGAACGAATCGACATCAAGTGCCTTAACCCCTGATCAGAAGTTCTTTTTTGTTCTAGCATGTAACTGGATGAGTTACCACTTTCTCTTAAAAAGTAATATTCGCTATCATATTTCATTATTTACGACTTCCGACACATCGGAACATTCAGACCAACTTGGCTAGATGCAATCCATTAAAAATAATAAACCGCCACATAATTTGTGACGGTGAATACATCAATTAAAAGTTTATCATTCTATTTTAAGAAAAGGCACTATCGGGCCCCCAATCTTCAATCCTTAGAAAGCCCAGACCTGTCAAACCTGCCAGTTTCAGCGCTTTCACCACTGATTCATGAAAGAGATATTGTGGATCTTCGTTTAATCGAAAAACTAATCTCTCTTGTAAAGGAACCTTATCTAATACCTTTTCATTTAAAGACATTTTTTTCAAAATGAACATATCATCTTCATAAGTACCTTTGTAAACAGACCTTTTAGGATGTAGCGCACGATGGTTCTGCCAAATATGAATTAAATAATGTTCTTTCCAGATGCTCCCTCTATTTTCTATATAAGCAGGATAAAAATCTACTCCAGGAAGATGAAATAATTCTAAAACATTTTTAAACTTTTCAGAAATCAACCCAGCAGGTAAAACCTCATGATAATCACAGGGGCTGAAATGCCCATCATCACCATAGGTAATATGTACATATCCTGGGCCGAGAACTTTGCGTTTTATTGAACGCATCACTAACAAATCATCAAGACCTTCATCTGATTTCTCACTTTCAGATAACATGTAAGAACCAGATAAAGAATCACCCGTCAATAAATAATATTGTTTATCATATTTCATATACTTAATTTCCCGATGAACTTACCTAGCCACAGGTCTCTGAGTCATAGTTTATTAAAGCCAGCCGTATCTATCATTAAAGCCCCACTAAAGGGGCCAACATTAATCACATTATTTATAGCGATTACAAATCATCATAAAAATCATCGTCATCGTCTTCAAAGGCAGATCCGATAGACCAGCTATCGACACGGCGAAAGTCTAAACCACTAAGGTCAGCGGCTCTGAGGGCTGCAACGACAGATTCATGAAACAGAAATGTTGGGTCTTCTCTCAATCGAAAAACCAATCTTTTTTCTAAAGGCACTTGATCCAGCACCTCTTCATCTAACGACAGTTTCAATAGAGTAAACCTGTCACCGACATAGGTCCCAGATATTTCACTCCGTTTT
>NZ_JASJOJ010000128.1:0-2389 GCF_038519165.1 Photobacterium sp. SP02 | reverse complement strand
GCAACACGGGGCATGGCTTATATCGGCATTGTGGTGTGCGTGATTGCCGCCCTGATGGTCGGGCCGCTGGCCTTTGTCGGCGCAGGAGCTTTTGCCTTGCTGTCGTTTAAGATGACGGGGTTTCATAAGCAACCGAAGGTATTAGTGTATCCGTTCTTGGAAAGCTTTACTTATCGAAATACATGCTCTGAATTAGATGATATTTATCAATGGGATATTTATACATTTATGTGCGATATTCCAAGTTTTGATGACCAGAAATTATATAACCTCTATTGGTTTGGTTTTCAATGTAAGGCATCAGACTTTCCTCACATTGAAAAAGTGTTGAAGCAATACATTCGGTTTGCAGATTAACGTTCAGAATGAGCCTAAGGTTAATACGAGTGAGTGTTGCAATATGACCACAACAGTATCTTTACCTGAATACACGGAAGAGTATAAGCAACAACAACACCAGCAAGTGCTGGAGGCTGATGTGGTGCATGAATGGGAGTGTGTGCTTCGTCATCAGGATAAGCATCATTTACCGTTATTTATGGTTGGTGGGATTAGTGTTGTTTTTGGTATTTCGTATTATTTGAGCACCGATACCAACTTTTTATATATGTGGCCTATCTTTGTCGCGATTTTCGTTCCTGTCAGCTATTTCCTGTTCGATGCCGACTACGACTACAAAGGTCAAATCACCCCCAAAGGCATCATTGTTCAGCAAACAGAACGGGTACCGGAAATCTTCTACAAGGCAACGCGGGGCATGGCCTATATCGGCATTGTGGTGTGCGTGATTGCCGCCCTGATGGTCGGGCCGCTGGCCTTTGTCGGTGCAGGGGCTTTTGCCTTGCTGTCGTTTAAGATGACGGGGTTTCATAAACAGCCGCAAGTATTAGTGTATCCGTTCCTGGAAAGCTTTACTTATCGAAATACCTGCTCTGAATTAGATGATATTTATCAATGGGATATTTATACATTTATGTGCGACATTCCAAGTTTTGATGATCAGAAATTATATAACCTCTATTGGTTTGGTTTTCGATGTAAGGCATCAGACTTTCCTCACATTGAAAAAGTGTTGAAGCAATACATTCGGTTTGCAGATTAACGTTCAGAACGAGCCTAAGACTAATACGAGTGAGTGTTGCAATATGACCACAACAGTATCTTTACCCGAATACACGGAAGAATATAAACAACAACAGCGACAACAAGTGCTGGAAGCTGAAGTGGTGTATCAATGGAAGTGTGTGCTCCGCACCAAAGACAAACCATATATGCCGTTTATTATGATTGGAATATTCAGTATTCTTTATGGCATTTCGTATTTCTTAAGCCCAAGTGTTACATTTTTTTATATGTGGGCTATCACTGTCGTAATCTTCGCACCTGTCAGTTATTTTCTGTTTGATGCCGACTATGACTACAAAGGCCAAATTACCCCCAAAGGCATCATTATTCATAAAACAGAACGGGTACCGGAGATCTTCTACAAAGCAACGCGAGGCATGGCCTATATCGGTATTGTGGTGTGCGTGATTGCCGCCCTGATGGTCGGGCCGCTGGCCTTTGTCGGTGCAGGAGCTTTTGCCCTGCTGTCGTTTAAGATGACGGGGTTTCATAAACAAACTGAGATTGATATACATCCATTTCATCAAAACAGCAGTTATCAGGTGCTTATCTCTAGACTCGATGATATGTATCAATGGGATATTTATACTTTTTTGTGCGATGTTCCTGATTTTATTGATACAGAATTTTATGATTTACACATAATGAGCTTTGAGTGTAAAGCATCAGACTTTCCTCACATTGAAAAAGTGTTGAAGCAATACATTCGGTTTGCAGATTAACGTTCAGAATGAGTCTAAGGCTAATACGAGTGAGTGTTGCAATATGACCACAACAGTATCTTTACCCGAATACACGGAAGAGTATAAACAGCAGCAACACCAGCAAGTACTGGAGGCTGAGGTGGTGCATGAGTGGGAGTGTGTACTTCGTCATCAGGATAAGCATCATTTACCGTTATTCATAGTTGGTCTTATTAGTGTTGTTTTTGGTATTTCATATTACTTGAGTTCAGATACCAGCTTTTTCTATATGTGGCCTATATTTGTCGCGATTTTCGTTCCTGTCAGCTATTTCCTTTTTGATGTCGACTACGACTACAAAGGCCAAATTACCACCAAAGGCATCATTATTCAGAAAACAGAACGGGTGCCGGAAATCTTCTACAAGGCAACACGGGGCATGGCTTATATCGGCATTGTGGTGTGCGTGATTGCCGCCCTGATGGTCGGGCCGCTGGCCTTTGTGGTAGTGTTCAAAGTTTTGTGTCTTTTCCTACACTTCCTAAAAACGGGGGGAGACACATCATGGCTGATAAATACGA
>NZ_JASJOJ010000127.1:0-2614 GCF_038519165.1 Photobacterium sp. SP02 | reverse complement strand
CGTAAGTGGCGGGGAATTCAGTATTTCCACGTTGTTCTCGCGGGCGATACGCTGAATATGCAGGGCCATTTCATCCACCCCTTTGGCCACCACGAAAGGGGCATCGTACATAGTCGGATCGTATTTAATGGCGACCGCATAGTGGGTTGGGTTGGTGATCACCACATCTGCCTGCGGCACGGTTTTTTCCACTTTACGTCGTGCAAACTGCTGCTGAATCTGGCGGATACGCTGTTTCACTTCCGGCCGGCCTTCGTTGTTTTTGTATTCTTCCTTGGTTTCCTGTTTGGTCATTTTCAGCTGCTTTAAGTGCTCCCAACGCTGGTAGGGCACATCAAGCAAGCCAAAAATGATCAGCGCAACGCCCATCAGCAGCACACCGTGAAAAAGGATACTCATGACGGCGACAACGCCCTGGCGCAAAGGCAGGTTCTGCATCGCCATCAGTTCAGCCAGATGAGAATCCAGATAGGTATAGAGCAGCAAAAAGATAACGGTCACTTTGAGGGTTGATTTCAGCAGCTCAACCAGTGAGCGTATCGAGAACATACGTTTAATGCCGGCAATCGGGCTGATCTTCGACAGTTTTGGCAGCACACCGGCAGGGTAGAACAGCCAGCCGCCCAGCATCAGACTTCCCGCGATGGCCGCTAACAGTATGACCGCAAACAGTGGCAGCAGCAGTTCTATCAAAATAGCCAGGCTTTGCCCCATATGTTCTATGCCTTGCCAGGGCGACTGCAAGTCTTCGCGGGTCAGTTGCATGTTGAACCGGAACACACCGCTGAGTGCATCCCAGATGGCCTCAAGCTGGACCGAGAAGAAATACACCACAACGATAAAAATCACCGCGGCGGTGAGATCTTTGGCCCGTGGGATCTGCCCCTGCTCTCTGGCTTTACGGATTTTCTGGGGCGTGGCTTTTTCTGTTTTGTCCTGCGTACTCTGGTCACTCATAGGCCGTTTCCTGCGACATAATAGGTCAGTTCCTGCAAGGTGGTATGCACGAACTGGGTATAGCGGCTGGGTACACCGCTGATAGCAATGAGAATACTGAACAGGCCCAGAAGCATGGTCATGGGAAAGCCTAAGGCGTACACGTTCAGGCTGGGCGCGGCCCGGTTCATGACGCCAAAACTGATGTTTGCCAGCAGCATGGAAACGATGGCGGGTAAGGCCAGCGCCAGTGCAGAGGCGAACATCCAGCCGACCATGGACATAATCTGGTGCAGCGTCGCTTCACTGATACCTGAGCCGACAGGCCAGACATGAAAGCTCTGGACCAGAATATCAATCACGATCAGATGGCCGTCCAGTGCCAGAAAAAGCAAGGTGCTGAACATCAGGAACAGGCGGCCGAGCAGGGCGACAGACATGCCGTTCACCGGGTCATTCATGATCGCCATGCTCAGGCCCATCTGCATAGAGACAATCTGCCCGAGCATGGTCATGGTGTTGAATAACAGGTGTATGATAAATCCGAAGAACACTCCCCAGATCGCTTGCTCGAAGGCGAGCACCAGTGCTTTAAGGGAAAGGGGATCCACAGCTGGCATCGCTGGCATCAGCGGCGCAATCAGAATGCTGATCGACAAGGCAAAAAGCAGTCTTATCCAAATCGGAATGGCGCCGTCGCCAAAAAAGGGCATAGCCACGAGCGCCGCCCCGAGGCGGAAAAAGGGCCACCAGACTTGCCCCAGCCAGGCTGTGATTTGCGCAAAGGTCAGATCCATCAGCCAATCATTCCCGGAATGTTATGGAACAGATAGGTGAACAGGTCGACGAGTTTACGGATCATCCAGTGGCCGGCGAAAATCACCATCAGCAGGGTCACCAATAAACGCGGAAGAAAGCTCAGGGTCTGCTCATTAATCTGTGTTGCCGCCTGAAACACGGCAATCAGCAGCCCGACAAGCAGCCCCGGAATGACCAGTACCGTCACAATGGTGATGATCATCCACACAGCATCTGAAAACAGGGTAACAGCGAGTTCCGGTGTCATGTTGTTCTCCTACCCGAAACTGGCTGCGAGAGTGCCAACCGTCATTGCCCAGCCATCCGCCAGCACGAATATAACCAGCTTGAACGGCAAAGAAATGATCAGGGGGGACAGCATCATCATACCCATCGCCATCAAGACGCTGGCAACCACCAGGTCGATAATCAGGAAGGGAATAAACAACATGAAGCCAATCTGGAATGCCGTTTTGAGCTCACTGATCACGAAAGCGGGTAACACGACGGCAAACGACAAATCTTCGGCGTTCTGATTGATCGGCTCGTTGGCAATGTGCAGCATTTGTTCCAGCGAGCTTTGCTGGGTTTGCTTGAGCATGAAATCTTTGACGGGTTTTTCTGCCACTGCAAAGGCATCCATCAAGGTCATCTGGCCTGCGTCATACGGCTTGAAAGCGTGTTCATAGACGTCTGTCCACACCGGGCGCATGATGAGCAAGGTTAACGCCAGCGCTATGCCGACCAGCACCCGGTTAGGCGGACTCTGTTGCAGGCCGAGCGCCTGACGCAAAATGGCCAGCACGATAATAATCCGGTATTTGCGGCTGAAAGTGGCGGCCTGACACTGATGACAGTGTCTGATGGTGCCGCCAACCAG
>NZ_JASJOJ010000126.1:0-2674 GCF_038519165.1 Photobacterium sp. SP02 | reverse complement strand
CTATCGTTAAAACCTTCCAGTACGGCAACCATACCGTAACACTGGAAACCGGTGTGATGGCGCGTGACGTTAGCGCCGGGTCATAAACGGTTCAGGCTCAGCAGCAGGTTTTTCGCAATCTGGCCTAAACTCTGGCTGTTGTGCATGGCGGCTTCACGGAGCAGGCGATAAGCTTCTGCCTCATCCAGCCCCTGATGCTTCATCAGCAGTCCTTTGGCCTGCTCCACCAACCGCCTGTCCTCAAGGCGGCGATTCAGCGTCGCCAGCGCATTTTCCATCTGACTTTGGCTGTCCCTGACCTGGCATGCCCTTTCTACCCATACACTCAGCGCCGTTGCTGAGTCTGCCGGTAAAAGCACATAGCCATTAGGTGCAGGGAGCCGGTCGATATCCTGATGCTCAAGCTGCCGGAGCAGTACCACCAGCGGCCACCGTTGGCTGTCTGCATGGTCTACCAGCATCCTCAGCTCGGCATCGGCTCTGGCCCAGCTGATCACCAGTGCACTGTCCTGCGTCTGTGCCGTCAGTGCCGCAAGCTGGCTGAAGCGACAACCGATAACATTGTCATATCTGGCCGCCAGTTCGCCGGTCAGCTTTGCCTGTTCCCGGGTGCAATCGCTGCAAACCAGTATCTGACTGGTGTCTTTATGGTTGGCGGCGACTTGCTTTCGATCTGACTTTTCTGGCTTGGCCATTGGCCTGTCTTCCTTGTACACAATGGTTCAACACGCATTCATACATAAAGAAGCAAGCAATCAGCCACTTAGTCAAAATCAGCCATAAAATACCTCTTTAGGGTTAGTCTCGGTGGTATCCTTGCAGTTAAGTGCTTGATTAAGCGTGGCACGCAGTGCAACCACATCACCGATGATGAGCAATGCCGGTGACTGTCCTTTTAATTCCTGCCCCAGTTTGGTGAGCTTGCCCAATGACGACACATGGACTTTCTCCTCCGGCGTGCAGCCTTTAATGACCACAGCCAGCGGGGTGTCCTTGCTCAGGCCGCCCAGTGTCAGGCCGCTTTGGATCTCTCTGGCCTGCTCGAGGCCCATGTAAAAGACTATGGTCTGCCCCGCGCCAATCAGCTGCGCCCAGGCAGGTAACGCACCGGACACCACATGGCCGGTGACCAAAGTGACTGAACGGGACATTTCTCTGTGCGTCAGCGGTATCGAGGTGGATGCCGCGCAGCCAATGGCAGCAGTAATGCCGGGCACGAAATCAAACGGGATCGCCTCTGCCGCCAGCGCCAGCCCTTCTTCCCCGCCACGGCCGAAGATCAGCGGGTCGCCACCTTTCAGCCGCACCACATAGCGGCCTTGTCTGGCCTGCTCGATCAGTACCTGATTGATCGCTTCCTGTTTCATGCTGGGCTGACCGCAGCGCTTACCCACATAGATACGCTCAGCATCCGGGTTCGCCATCGCCAGAATGGCATCGCTAACCAGGCGGTCATACACCAGCACTTCGGCCTGCTGAATGGCTTTGAGGGCTTTTAAGGTCAGCAGTTCAGGATCGCCCGGCCCCGCCCCCACCAGACTGACGGAAGGGCGACGCGGCACCGACTGGAGCCGGGTTACCGTCGCTGTGCTGTGTGTCGATGTCATTGGTTTTGCTGTACTCATACCTGTTCTCCTTCCGTCACTGCTTCTTCCGTGTTCACTTGCATCTGTTTGAGCAGCGCCTTTACTTCGCCAAGGCAAGACCCGCAGTTAGAGCCGCATTTCAGTTGCGCCTGCAATCCCGCCAGGCTGGTCAGTCCATTGCGCTCAATGGCTTGTACAATCTGTCTGTCCGTTACCCTGAAGCAGCTGCACACCAGTTTTGAGGGTGCCTGTCCCTGCATCGCCAGTGCCAGAAAAGCACTGACCGAAAACGCCTTGTTAAACAAGCCGGTATAGGGCTGGGGATCAGAGCGAAGTGGCTGCTCGCTCACAAGGCACATGGCGGTTAACCGGCTGTCGGCTGTCATCAGCGCCGTCCAGCCGCCGTTGCCTGTATCGTCAATCACCAATGCCTGTGGTGTGATGCCGTACAGGTGGGATTTAGACAGCGGCGTGCGGCAGGCAAAGCGCCAGATATTGATCGTTTCTCCGGTCTGGAAACTGAGGAAATCTGTCTCAAACGGCGGTGGCAGCGCGCCCATCCAGATCCCGTAGCTGGCCGCCCGGGCCGGTGACAGCGTCACACTAGCCGATTTGAAGGCAGGCTGGCCCGACACGGGGTCAACCTCAGGCGCAACCATCTGGTTGACCCGGCTGGCAAAACCAAATGCCCCGGCCCAGTGCATCGACATATAGAGCTGGTTTGGCGACAGGCCATCATCGACCGCCAGCTTGGCCAGCATGTGGTTGCCGTTATAACCCAGTGACACCAGCTGTCCTTCGCTGAGCTGATTTTTACTGGCCGAGAGCGGATGAATATACACAGTCGGCTCGGTTTCGCTTTCGGCCAGCCTGGCTATATGCCCGGTGCGCGTCATGGTGTGCCATTGATCGCGCTGACGTCCGGTATTGAGCCACCAGACGCCGGGCTGGGCCTCTTTTTCGCTATGACGAACAGTGATCAGATTGGCGCGGCCGCTGGCGGTCGGGAAGACCCCGTCACTGAACAGGTGTGACTCCCTGCCCAGCGGCCAGCGCTGCGGTTGCCAGTGGGCATATTCAGCATCTGT
>NZ_JASJOJ010000125.1:0-2837 GCF_038519165.1 Photobacterium sp. SP02 | reverse complement strand
AACGTAAAAGGAAGTATCATCACGCTCGACGCTTTGCATTGTCAGCGCGAAACTCTCGAAAAAATTTCAGAGAAAAAAGCGCACATTGTCGTTCAAGTGAAAAACAACCAGCCAAAGCTTCGTGAAGCTGTTGTTTCTCAGTTTCAGGCGGTATTCGACGCACAAAAAGAGCAAGTTGTTACAGAAATTGTTCAAGAGCAACATGGTCGTAAAGAAGAGCGGTATGTTTTTCAGCTGAAGGCCAATTTACCCGACGATTTGAAAGAAAAGTGGCCGACGGTTCGAAGTATCATCGCCGTGGAGCGGCATCGTGTTATCAAAGGTAAAGGTAGCGTCGAAACGTCTTATTACGTGAGTTCATTGTCACCAAAGCATAAGCTTCTCGGGCATTATATTCGTCAGCATTGGCGTATAGAGAACAGCCAGCATTACGTGTTAGATGTTGTTTTCAAAGAAGATAGCTCACGAATAACTCTAGATGGTGTGGTTGAAAATATAGCGCTATTCAGGCGTTTTGTAATGAACATGCTAAAACAGTGTGACTGTGGCGCCCCAAGCCAAAAAGTAAAACTGAAAAAGGCTGCTTGGAGCGATGATTATCGGACAAGAGTTTTCTTCGGGCTATAAAGTGAGCAAAGTATGCTCCCGCCCTGACACGAAGAGTGAGTGGCAACAGTCTGTACTGCTAGAGCCATCAGGAGACGGTAGTGGACACTTTATTCACGGAGTATTTGAAGGGATGCCATCAGATGGCGACTTTTCTCTGTACATCGCGAGTCCTTGCGATCCGAATAGCGGTGAATATGTGTTTTTGAATAAGACCTATCAGGAAATAATTGAACCCAAAAAGATAGAACCTATAACATTTGCATCAGAAATTGATGAAGAACAGTATGAAGCTGAAACATTATTAGAAAACAAAAAAGTTGAACTACTGACGATGTGGAAAAAAGAAGCTTTGGGAATTGAACTCTAGGAATATGAAATGAATAAAGTAGCAAAAATAATTCTCGGTGTTACCGGTTTAGGTATTGTGAGCTTAACCGGATTATATGCATATAAACTAATGAAAGATCCATATGATGATGAATATATGGAGAAGCTGAAACTGATAGTGGAATTCAGAGAAATCTATAAATTAAAGGATAGTTTGAATTCTTGGAGCATCTTTGTAGATATTCCAGATGAGGTAGAAGAGGACAAGTGGGATAGGCAGGAAATTATGCCTCAGATCCAGTTCTACGAGAATCGTAAAATGTATACAATGAATGTTAATGGAAGCGATGTACGATTATTATTCACTAGGGAAGAAATTGGCGGGTTACCAGAGATTAAAGGTTTTTCTTTCCCTGTTCGATCACCGGATGGAAGATACGTAGCGACGACCATTCAACCAAAGACCTTTAATTATTCGTGTGTAATCTATGACTTAAAAACACGTCAAAGTAAAGTGATGGTTAACGGAAGATGTATAAATTATGACTGGGATGAAAATAGTAAAGGTGTTTATTTTGTTGGTGGCAAATCGTGGAATGAACCATTCTATTTTAATGTCCAATCAGGCCTACTGAAACCGTTGAAACCTCATGCGGATGATCTTGTTGGGCTTTCTTATAGTCAGAATTTATATGGTGGGATGAGAACGCCAGATGGAACAAAACTCATTCGTTTTGTTAAAGACGATTTACTGGAAAATAATCAGGATATAAAAAAAGAAGTATTATTTGAACTTCCGTCAATGTCTTATATTGGGACGCAAGATTATTTTCCTAAAGATTGTATTAATGGAGTTAGAGTCAGTGTAAACAAGAAATTTTTCACATGTATAGGAAATGGGAAAAATCATTATAGTTTTGATAACCCCAAAAAGGTCATTTCTAATAATTCAGAAGATCTTATTATAATGGCTGATAAGTGGTTGAATCTAGATGAAGGTATTATTCGTAGGCTAAAAACACCGGGTGATATTACCCCTCTTGAGACTATTGACTATTTATATTTTGATAATAGAACGAAAAGTAGAATCAATAAATATTCAATATACTTTCCAGAAGGGATAATTGATACTGATCTCAGTGAATACTTTCCTCCAATGCCCTCCCATGAAGCGTACGATAATGCTTTAAATATTCTTGTTAATAAGGATGTCAAATGATTAATGTAAATATTTCAGGTACGTATTTGATGGGACGTCTTTACGGGCGAGATGGCAAAATTACTAGAGGTGCTAAATTTTATCCGCTCAGTTATGAGACAATGGTGTTACCGAATGATAATTGGGTAGATGAACTCACATATAATGATAAAAACCAATTGGTTAGCAGGGTTAAGACTGACTTTCCAATTGCTTATAGTGATCAGCATGGAAAGTTAAATTTACTCGTTGATGATCATAAAGTGACAGAGTTTGAGCTATCAGGCAGTCCAATTATAAGTAAATCACATGCCAAAGAATCAAGCAAAAGAGAAGTTGTTTTTTTTCCAGCAAGAATGATTCCATTATATCAGTCGTCTTATGTAAAGGAGTGGAATTCGGAGCTGCATAAGTTGTTGTCTGGGGGGCATGGAAAATCAAACAATATTTTTTCAACGGATGAGAAGGTATTGAATCTGAAGCAAGCGAAATCACAATTGCTTGAGGTTCCAGATAATAAGAGGAATGAAATATCTGAAAAAAGTGATTATTATAAAAAATATATTTCTTGGTATGATTCATTAAGCAATAATGATAGTGAAATTAGTATAATTGAAGTTCCACAATCAGGGCAAGATCACGAACGTTTTTTGAACAAAATAGATCAGTTTGACGATCAGGGCTGGCTGTGATCATATACTCC
>NZ_JASJOJ010000124.1:0-3669 GCF_038519165.1 Photobacterium sp. SP02 | reverse complement strand
TGCTGTTTGCGCTCTTTTTCGTACTGAATAAGCCCATATCAGCGCCCCCTCAGGTAGAAAAACAGCAGCACCATGGCCGCGATTGCCACCACTATTAGGGTGTAATTCGGGGTTTTCGCCCCGAAGGTCACACCCCCCGCCTCGAAGTTCATTTCGACCGGGCCGTTAGTGGTGGTCATTGGCCCGCTGTCACTCACTGACTCCAGTGCACCAAGTGCCCCGGACATATCCATGCCGGGAAAGCCCATACTGGCCCCGGCGGCGGTTCCGGCCAGACTGGCTAAACCGCCAGAAGATGATCCGCTCACAACGCCCCCTTCTTACGAAAATAGAGAAAGGCCAGCATCAGCACGATGACGCCTACGGCTATCACACCCGCACTCAGATACTTTGTACCGTCTGCGGCGGTATAGCCGAGGGAGCCGCCCACAAGGGCACCGCTGCCCCACAACACACCACCGCCGATTAAGAGAGGTACTAAAGGCATTGATTACCTCCGCATTAACAAAACGATGACCAACAGCAGGACAACCGCCCCGCCGATGATCCAGCCATAATGGAAAGACTGGGGGTGCTGCTGGGTGACTGTCGCCGTGTTGCCCGTTTCGTTGGCGCTCGGGTCTTGGGTGCTGTTCGGTGTCGGCTTGCTGTCGAGGTAATCATTCCACCAACCGCCCGCAAACTCCGTCGTGTCTTCCCACGCCCCGCCCAGCATTTCACTGCCTTTGTCCACCGCATCATTAAGCCAATCCAGCATGTTGCCCCCTTAGCCCTTGACCTGTGCCGCCGTGCGCTCAACGTCCAGATATTCAGTAATCACGGTGACGCTGCCCGCGGGCTTATGGGTCTTGAAGGTAAACAGCAGCTCTTTGGCACGGGCCGTCGGGAACATTTCATTGCGGATAAAGCCGCGCATCAGAAAGTCCAGATGGAACATGCCGTCCTGCCACATCAGATCGTTACGGTTCGCCATGTAACGTTCACGCCAGGCGGTGGTTTCATAGGCCACGTTGTCATCACGCTTGATTTCCAGCTCTTCGATAGCATCCGTCATGAAGTGCATGCGGCGAATGCTGCGCTTCATGTCGTTCGGCAGGGTGTTAAAGGTGTTAGTGCCCTGCGCGGGCATATCAATCTGCAAACGCTCCAGACGCGGCAGATACATACGCAG
The DNA here is from genome assembly GCF_038519165.1 of Photobacterium sp. SP02. Taxonomy (NCBI): domain Bacteria; kingdom Pseudomonadati; phylum Pseudomonadota; class Gammaproteobacteria; order Vibrionales; family Vibrionaceae; genus Photobacterium; species Photobacterium sp. SP02. The sequence continues at coordinate 2,498 of NZ_JASJOJ010000124.1, read as the reverse complement.
TGCCTGCGGCTTGTTGGTTTCGGCAATGACTTCAAGGGTCGGGCTTTCTGGATCGCCGTCCTGCTTGGCCGCAATGTCGACCTGAATCTGTAGTGACTCGCCCAGCATGGTGACCAGTGAGGTCAGTTGCTGGCCATCTTTGAGCTTCAGGGACAAATCGGCAAAGGACACGATAAAGACCTGCTCACCCTGCGGGGCGAGCGCCGCGGGCACATCCAGTTGTTTGTACTGCTCCAGCGTACGGAAGAAGGTCGCCGGAATACCGCTGATAAACGCGTTACTGTTCAGGCGGAACGTGATTTCCAGCCGTTCAAGCGGCAGGTTGGTGTTAAACATGAACGAGTCAAACGTCTGGCCTGTCGGGATAGTCAGCGTTGAACGACCGTTATAAGTCACGCCGCTAAAGCTCGACAGTTTGAGCTGTTTCACCCCTTCGTATTTGTAATTCGCTAGGGCTTGCGCCTGCGCTTCTGGCGTTACTGCTACTACATTCATGATTAAAACCACCCGTCGCCGTAAATTGTTTCTTTCAGCGTCTTCAGTGAAGACACATTGTTAATCACTGCAATGATCAGCAAAGTGACCACCACAGTGATCAGCATGACTTTGTGCTCTTTCTTCATAGCGTTCCTTTGTGTTGTTGGTTGAACCGTTAAGGTGGTGCTATGAAAACGACTTTTAGGCAGGTTGGAAATGAGGAGAAACCTATAGGTTAGGCGGGTAACCTATAGGTTTAAACGTGACGGGCATCACGCTGATTTTTTGCTGTTTTTCCGGTAGCTCAGGGCCACTTTGCGGCCTGTCTGGCAGTTCAGCGCCCCTTTCTGATAGTTCCCCACGCCGTCCTCGACGTGGATGAAATCCGCGATCGGCTTGTTGATTTCCAGCTTGTTCATCTTGGCCGAGCGCAAGGCGGCAATGTCTGCCACCGGCACGGATTTCGCATCAGACAGATACTTGGCATCGTTCATTGAATTGACCGCGCACAAATACCAAGTCGGTGACTGGGTGGTGATGGTTTTCGGCACTTCCTGCCCGCGCTGAAACACGGTGGTCACGATGCCGCCATACTGGCGGGCACCGCGCAGCAGCTCCCCGGTTTTCCCTTTCAGGGTGCCGGACGTGGGCGAGCAGGACGCCAGTTCTTCGATGCAGATTTCCAGCGGGGCTTTGCGGCCATCCAGCACCGACCACGCCGCGGCTGAGAAAAATTCCAGCTCCTCAAACACCAAGTCAGCCGGGATATAAGCAATTTTAAAGGCGCTGTTTCCCTGCCGGGCTTTGACCAGCGCTTTGAGAAAATCCGCCTTCGAGTGGAAGCCTCTGACCTGCTGGCCCTGAAAGGGTTTCCCGGCGTAGTTTTCGTAAGGGTCAAAGAACACCGCCTGTGCCTTGGCGGTGATGAATTTTGCATGCTTGACCAGTGAGGTTTTACCGCTGCCCGTACCGCCGATAATCACCCGGTGCAACGGGTCAAGATGGGTGTTGGAATTCTTAGGCCGCGGCAGGTTCAGGGTTGGCTTTTTCGCCATTGTCCACCTCCTGCTGTGCTTTCTCTTCTGCCAGTTGGGCGCGCTTCTCAGCCCTGAGTCCTTTCACCTGACGGGCCGTGACGCCGCCCAGACCGACAACGGCCACCAAAAACATGATCTCTTCCTTGTATTGGCCGAGCCAGTTCAACCACGTTGCCCCGTGCTTTTGCATCAGTGGCCCGGCGGCTTTTAATACCTTGGCCTTGGCTTTCTCGTCATATTCAAAGTCCAGACCGATAGCGAAGGTGATCGCCTGCTCTGACAGGACAAAGCCCAAGTCCAGCAAATCAACCGCGGCTTCTGCCGCGTCTTCATCGTTGGCGGCGTCTTGCGCCATGGCGTTGTCATCCGGCTCTGGTACTTCCTGAGATTCAAGTTGCTGAATCGCTGCACCCCAGTCCGCCCAGTCATCCGCCTGGGGCTGTTCTTCTACGAGGTCAAACGCCTCAATTTGCTGCAAGTTTTCCGCTGTTGCTGTCATCTTTTTTACCTTTACACAGACCAATTAAAATCATTACCAGTACAAATAACCCGACTAACCACGGATACAGGGTTTTCCATGCTATTTTCGGGACATCTTGCGCGGGGGCTTTCTCCGGTTCCGTTAACGCTGGAAACCCGTCCTCACTGGTTTGGGTAACGCTCTGGCTAACGCTTTGAACGGGTTCACTAACAGGTTCCTGAACGGTTTGAACAGGCGCGTTACCCAGCGCCTGAACCGTGTCTACCTTGTGCTTTTCAATGTGCTCATGCATTGACGTGCTGTTTGTGCTGTTCCCGCAACGCGGGCAACGGTAATAGAGTTTGCCGATATTGCGGGGGTTCTTCGGCGGCTCGCCGGATTCCATCAGGCGGTGCTCCCCGGTCATATGCACCGTGCAGACCTCGCCACAGTCAGGCACCGTACAGCGGATATAGCCGCGGGTCGGGTTCTTACTCATCCTCGCCCCCTTCCAGCACTGCCAG
>NZ_JASJOJ010000123.1:0-3677 GCF_038519165.1 Photobacterium sp. SP02 | reverse complement strand
ATCGGTGATCTTCTGCGTGGATACTTAAAACCATGTTTGGCAAAATCAATGCCATAAATAGAATCTGACATGGTGGCCTATTTTGAATAGATCATAAGACTTACCAAATGTGGCAGAGCCTGATGAGGGGGAGTCTATGTCATTCGTTATATGTTTTTCAGGATTGGAGATATTGTGGAAGTTTTAATTGAGCAGGAAATAGCCTTACATCAATATGAAACTAGGCAAAATCTTGATGAAGTAACAAGGTTACTTCATCCGAGTTTCAAGGAGGTTGGTCGTTCTGGACGTACTTTCAGCTATGCTTCTATCGTAGAAATGATGCAAAGTGAAGAGCCTTCAAGTGGCTATATTCACTCACAGGAATACGATTGTATTCAGCTAGAGCCTTCCGTTCAGTTACTTTTGTATAAATCTGCTTGGGTATCAGAAACAGGTGAAATCGGAGCTTTTTCTAAGCGCTCTTCTATCTGGGTGTTCACTGGGCAGAATTGGCAAATGAAATACCACCAAGGAACACCATGCCCAGAATTTGAGTTTGTGTAGTAGTGATTAGGACAAAAAGTAATTTGGTGGCCTCCTGTAGTTACAGGATTAGACTTACCAAGTGTGGCAAAGCCTGATGAGGGGGAATTTATGTTTTTTTATTCGCAAGGGGTTCAAATGAAAGGTTTTAAGTTGGTGTTGTTATTCTTATTGCCTGTTATTATCGTAGGTAAAGAATATTTCCCTCGCTTTATGGAAAATCAGCAGCTAGAAGATTTAAAAGAACAGTTTCAGAGTCTTCTATTTGATAAAGATAACAAAGTCAAAGTTACTTCAATAAGAATGGAAGAGAACGTCATAGCGCTAAAGGTTAATATTTCAAATGTGGAAATAAATGAAACAAATAAGGAATCTATCGCCCAGAACTCGAGGGAAATCCTGCCTGAAAAAATATTCAATAGTGCAGGGCTGAGTGAATGGTTAGCGAATGGTAAGTGGATTTCAATTGATGTTACGGCTAACGGAGTTAAGGCGATAACCAATGTTAGAATTGCTCACGAGGATTGCACATAACGAGGCTACATGGATTCCCCCGGCGGTCAACAATAGCGTCAGGTAATGCAAGGTTTGGGAATGCCGCTCTACATATGGTCTGTTTATTGGCATCGATGCCATCACTGCGCGGTTGAAGTTCCTCATTCGTTAGAAGGCATCGAAAGTGCCCGCCGCATTATCATGTTTTCCCGCAGAAAGGCCTGAATCTTACATCTTCTTTGGAAGATGGCCGAACTTAGCTATCTCTGGTCCAGTAATGAGTGGCGCCAGAGGTTTACATCCCGATAATGGCGGGTGGGATATTGGAAATATCGAGAGAACTTTTGAGCTTGATATTATTTTTGAATCAACACCTTGCCTTGATGATCTTCACCATGGATACTTAAAACCATGTTTGGCTAAATCAATGCCATAGACAAATTGTGACATGGTGGTCTCCAGGGATTCGGTAATCAGACACTACTAAGTGTGGCAATGTCTGATGAGGGGGAGTCCATGTCATTCGTTATACGAAACTAGAGTTCGGATCATGAGAGAAGCAAAATTACTACTTACAGCTTTTAGCCTATTTATTTTAGGGGGCTGCGACATTATATACGGTGTTTCTCGATATTCCCCAGTTGGCGCTGTAAGGCTTCCTATTGAATGTATGGTAGAGGCGACAAAATCAGTTGCTGGTGTTTCTGATGTGGAGCACCGGACAGAGGAAGGCAGTCGAGATTTAACTTTCGGTGGTGTACAGCAACCAGAAATTATTGATAGGTTTTTCTACATCTACAATGGTTTAAACGGAAATTACTATTTTCGAACCAACTACGAAGGCATAGCTGAGTTTCAACATACATACATTGATATCAATCGCCGTCCTCCCCAATCTGAAATTGATAAGATCAGACCAGTGATGATTCAGATTGAAAACTCTGTTAGCCAAAACTGCCAAATAGACATATCTACAAAAACTATCGAAAGTTGTATGGGAGTTATTTGCGAAGGCGTATAGCAAAGCCAAGCACAATCGTCCATGCAAAAAAGCACATTTAGGGTACTTATATGACTAGACGCTTAACAAGGGGCGGCAACAGACTGTCAAAAGTGTCACTTAAATTGCTGGCGCAATTACGCGCCACTTTTCCAGTCGCTGTGACCGGCGTTAGCAGAATAAGGATGATTCAATGAGTCTAGTTAAAGTTTTTTATCAACAGAGAGAAAATGGTACTGAGCTTGTGAATCATGAAAGAGATCTAAAATTTCATCGTGAAGCTTGTGAAACTATCGACAATTACCCTTGGGAAAAAGAGTTGGAGTTGTTTGAAGAGTTAGGTGAAGGCGGTGGGTTCTTTTTCATGTTAGGCGGCATGGATGGCAAATTTGCTTCATATCAATTTACACCAGTCGAAAGTGACAGAGGCTTGTTGGATTTGCAAGTAGTTTCTAAGCCTGGTTTTATTGGGATATTTGGTCGCAAATCTGTTTCAGTAGATTTTAAGTTTGTTTCGATCCCAGAGGCCAAACAGCACATCAAAGAACTATTTGAATACTCAATTGATTCCTTGTACCAAAAATATCGGAAGTAAAATTCAGCTAACAAACGACTATGGCGTCAATCATTAAATTAACGCCGTTTTTTCTTCCCATTGGGAGCCATCTCGTAGCATCACATTGAGGATGACAACCATCTTCCTGACGCATGCAATGATGGCTACTTTTTTCGGTTTTCTTTCAGCCAGAAGTCGTTGATAGTCACGATATAGGCGGGTGGGATATTGGCAAATGTCGAGAGAACCCTTGAGCTTGATATTATTTTTTGAAGCAACACCTTGCCTGGTGATCTTCACCGTGGATACTAAAGCTATGTTTTGCTAAATCAATGCCATAAATAGATTGTGATAGGGCGACCTCCGGTAATTCATAGTCAGACTTACCAAATGTGGCAGAGCCTGATGATGAGGAGTCCATCATTCGTTAGGTACCTGGAGGTAAATTTGAACAAATCACTCATGATATTGGCGTTTGTATCTACGTTTGTTTGGGCTTCTGATAGTGTTGAAGACCCCTGTAATGTACAAGGTGGAGGAGTTACGGCCGGTTATCTGTGTGTCGAAGAGAAAATGAAAACCGCAGATATGGAACTCAATAAAACCTATCAGGAAGCAATAGATAGAATCAGTGAGGAAGAAGCATTATTGCGGAATACGTGGTCAAAAACCGAACTGGTGGCACCATTCAGAAAAGCTCAACGGGCTTGGTTAAAATACAGAGATGCCGAGTGTGAATTTGCAGGTATTTCTTCAACTCCGTCACCTTGGCAAGGGGTTCAAGTTGAAGAATGTAAGCTAAGAATGACTCTAGATCGAGTAGAGTACTTTAAGCGCGTATTTGTAGATTGACCCAAGGCAGCTAACAAATAACGATAAGTGTCACGCAGCCGTCATTTTTCCAGATGTTGGACAAGCTCGAAGCGGCGTTATTATAGAAATAGTTTGGTTGAGCGCTGTAGTGCGTTCCTCCGCTTGCGGTGTGGCTGCCATTCTCCTTGTCCTGTTCGCTGTGTCCAAAAATATTGGATCAGATCAGTCCAATGACGAGTAATAAACCAGCGTTATCCACAACACCAGGGAAAAATTCAGGACGAATTT
>NZ_JASJOJ010000122.1:0-3755 GCF_038519165.1 Photobacterium sp. SP02 | reverse complement strand
TTGAGGCTATCCATAGCGATTTGACCACCTGAAAGAGAAGCCTCAATTAGATCATATTCTTACTTAGAATGGTATTACAGGATTTTTCTCAAAGCTGTTCGAAGTAGGGGGATGTTTGGCTGGCGAGTTATTTGAAGGATAGTGTAGAAGGGGGGGGAACACTCTGCTGCGATCTCGAATAGAGAGCCGTTACATCAGGGTAGGATATTACTGTCAGCAAAGCATAACCGCTTTACATCGTCTAAATTGCTTGCCAGCAGAATTCCCGCGGATTTCATTTGATTGCAACTCTCGGCAATGGTGTCAGGTGAAATGCCCCGGCACGCAGATAAATTGACAATGACTTTAAAGGATTTGGTTGCCTGAAGTTGCAAGGCTGTTGTTTTAACGCAGTAATCCGTTGCGAGACCGCCAATAATGACAGTGGTGACACCTTTGTGATGTAGCCATTCGATCAGTCCGGTACTGAGCTTTTCTTCAAGATCGTGAAAACAAGCGCCGTAAGGATGAAGATCTGGCTCTATCCCTTTCCAGATGACGTGGTCATACTCAGTTACTCTGGGAAGCCCAGGTATCACTTCAAAGCCCTTACTGCCCGGGACGGCGTGTTTGACCCAGGTTAGATCAGCATTTGGGTGTGATAATGGTTGGAACATTTTGTCATGGCTATCAACAACCCACACAGCATTCTTCGGGTGCGCATCTTTTGTCAAAATACGCCAAGTCGCTAATTCCGCCTGTTGATTTAAGGCCTGAGCAATATGATGGCCCTCTGGAACAGGCAGTTCATCAGGACAAAGTGGAGTAAAGGTTTGCTGGGCATCCACGTCGATTGCTGCAATAGCCATGACTTTCTCCTTACAGAATCTGATTCAGAATATGATCTGCTTTCAGACGCCGTATACGCTTAATCAAGCGTCGAACCGGTAGTGGGTAGCTGTCAACTCTATCAATGAATTTATAGCTGCCCATTAATTGAGTATGTCGCAAAATGGCACTGAGTTCCTGCTGCTTTTGCTCTGCTAGCAACTCATGTTTGTCATGTACCAGGATGGCGTTCTCTAAATCCAGTTTCCATGCACGCGGATTAAGGTTATTACCGGTAATGAGCATGTACTGGCGATCAACCCAGATCCCTTTCAGGTGGAAGCTGTTGTCTTCGTGTTTCCAAATATGAATAGCCAGCTGACGGCGGGCGATAGCGGCCTCGTTGTGTTTGGCAAAACTACGCAAGTTAACCTCATATAAGTAAGGCAATCCTGCGATGGTTCGGAACGGTTCGCTGGGTGGGATGTAAAAATCATTAGCGGTTTTATCGCCGACAATCAGCGTGATCTTTACACCGCGACGCAAAGCCCGTTTCACTTCCCGGCTCACACTGCGGGGAAAGTTGAAATAAGGGGTGCAGATCGTCAGCTCATGTTTAGCACTGGCGATCAGGGTACAAATGTACTTATTCAGATTGTTCTTACGACGGCCAAGGCCAACAATGGGTGTAAGGCCAACCTGATCATCAGCGATAGGCTCAGGATCAAAATAATAGCTTGCGCGCTGTAATTCCAGGCGCAATTGCTTGATAGCATTGCGTAAGACTTTCGTTTCCGGCCGGGTCTGCTGATTGAGGCAATTGACCGCTTCACTGTCGACCAGCGTGCGCTGGACAAAGTGGGCCATGCTGTCAGCCAGTTTGGTGTTTTTCAAAACATGATATCTGTCGTAGCGGTAACGTTGATGTTGAGCCAGATAGACATCATTCAGGCTGGCGCCGCTATATATGACAGTATTGTCAATAATAAAGCCTTTGAGGTGGAGCACGCCAAAGACTTCACGATTGCGAACGGGCACGCCCAACACTTCAATCTTATGTTGGTATGACTGGGCAAACTCACGGTAGAGCGCTGCATTACCTTCCGATTTTTCTGCACCTATCAGTCCACGCTGAGCCCGGTGCCAATCGACGAGGACTTTAATGTCCAGTTCGGGACGTCGCTGTTTTGCATCATACAATGCTTGAAGAATACTGCGACCCGCATCGTCATCTTGCAGGTACAATGCAACCAGATAAATACGCTTGGTTGCATTGGCTATTTCCTGATGCAAACGTTCACGAAAGGCACCGGCATCAAGCAGTGTTTCTATATCTTCCGGCTGATGTGCAATACGTGGTAGCTGATCTATGAGCTGCCTATTTGCAGTAGCTGAATCCATTATCGCCTCGTTCCGCGATTTATATGATAAATCTAAAAATTAGGGGGTCAATTATACCAGATTTTAGTGCTGGTAAAGCGACCGGGCCGATCCAATTAATGAGCTTGGGAGGCAAGTTGGGTCAACTGGCCTGATATTGCATAGGAGTGAGCGCTTTTCCACCAACTCTGTAGCGTTCAATTCGATGAGCAAGAGGAAGCGGTAGCGCATCATCTGCAATGACCGAAAACTGTGCTTTTAGGTACAGTGGTTCAAGGTGGCTGAAGGCAAAACAGTAACAGGGCTTAGCCATAAGTTGCGAATGGCAAGCGTTCAATAACGCAAGGCCAAGGCCCTGTTGTCTCAACTGCGGTACAACCAGCATGCCTGTCATTAATTGAAAATCGTCATATTGCTGGAAACGGACAACGGCCACGATGGACTTCACCGTTTCTCCGATCCAGATGATTTCGTCCTTCTTGGCTTTACCCGCAGGGTAATGCGCCTTGTACAGACGATTGACCAAAGGAAGGCGAAGAGGTTCCAAAGGATGGAAGCTAAGTGTTGTTTTCGTTAAATCTGTCATGGAATTAACTGCGTCGCTATGTGTGATCAGTTAGAATGCGGCCTCCAGTATAAAGCGACGGTTTGAATTTGGTATGGAAGTTTTGCATCGCCATTCACTGGCTTCATTGCATACATTTGGCTTGAGTGTAACAGCCTCTCAGGTTGTGACCATGAGATCGGTGGACGAGCTGAAAGCGCTGTTGTCCAGTGATGTGACAGGAACGACTCCTGCTCTTGTGATGGGGCAAGGGAGTAACTTGCTGTTTTGTGAAGACTATAACGGAACTGTCATACTGAATCGGATTATGGGGATTGAGGTTGATGAAACCGATGTTGCTTACCATCTACATGTAGGTGCGGGTGAAAACTGGCATCAGTTGGTGTGCTGGACGGTTGAGCAGGAGATGCCTGGCCTGGAAAACCTGGCCCTGATTCCTGGTTGCGCAGGTTCTGCACCCATACAGAATATCGGGGCTTATGGCGTTGAGCTTCAGGATATCTGCGAATATGTTGATGTGCTGGAGCGAAAAAGCGGTGATGTCGTTCGCTTAACGGCAGACGCGTGCCGCTTTGGCTACCGTGATTCTATTTTTAAGCACGAATTGAAAGACAGTCATATCATAGTGGCGGTTGGCCTTCGTCTGAGTAAGGACTGGCAGCCAAATACGAGCTATGGGCCGCTGGCGAACCTGGATCCTGCCACTGTTACAGCTAGCGACATCCTGGCGCAGGTGTGTGCAACTCGACAGGCTAAGCTGCCGGATCCGGCGGTGCTGGGTAATGCCGGCAGCTTCTTTAAAAACCCCGTGGTATCTGAACATAGCTATCAGAAGCTGGCGGCAGAATTTCCGTCTGTCCCTTGTTATCCCGCAGCAGGCGGCCGGTTTAAATTGGCCGCCGGGTGGTTGATAGATCAATGCGGACTGAAAGGCCATAAGGTTGGCGGAGCGGCCGCAACACCGGCATCCAGGCGCCAGTACATTGACAAATACAGGTTGCTG
>NZ_JASJOJ010000121.1:0-3981 GCF_038519165.1 Photobacterium sp. SP02 | reverse complement strand
AGCGCTGGCTCACCTTACATCGCGCCCCTGCGCTGATTCAGCAATTTTTAAAGCACGAGGCCTTATCCGAGGCCGAACAGTCTGCTTGCTTAACCATCATCAAAACCTGGCGCGAGCGGCTTTGTTCCATCAGCTGGTTCATGCGCCTGCTCAATCAGTACATCGCCAGCAAAGCCAATCAGGAAGACAACTGCACTGGCCACTTTTGGGAAGGTCGCTTCAAAAGCCAGGCATTGCTGGATGACAATGCTTTAGCTGCCGCCATGGCGTACGTCGATTTAAACCCGATCCGGGCCGGTATCGCAGAGACACCGGAAACCTCCGCCTACACTTCCGTTAAAGCGCGCATTAAATCGCTTCAAAAGAACGAAGCAACGGCGCCCAATCTGTTTCCCTTTGCAGGCACCTCGCGTAACAACATGCCAGAAGGACTGCCTTTTCACCTGTTCGATTATATTGAACTGGTTGAGTGGACCGGACGGCAAATCAGGGAAGGAAAACATCACCATATCCACTCAACCCAGCATCCCATCCTTGAACGGCTCGGTTTACACTCTGATGTGTGGCTGAATATCTGCACCAAAATAGAAACTGGCCCCCTCATTGGCACCATCTCGTCAATTCAAGCCGTTTTGCCGAAATTGAACCGGCAACGGTGTACCGGTTTACAGATCCCTTAACCCATTCACAGCAAACAGATCCTCAACAGCGGTACATTCGTATGCTGCTGCTCGCCTGGAAATCATGCCAGAGGCATAAAATCTCACTTTGCATTCCAACACGCTGTAAATCAGTCTTTATAAAAAGCAAATGAATGCGAATTTTTGAATCTGGTACAGGTCTGTCTGGCTCTGACTTATGCGTGACTGTCCTTGTAACTATCATGACTGTCCTTATTAATTCTATACCTGCGCTAACACGTGCTCAATAAACGTCGACTTCTTCTCACGGTACTCGTCGTGTGACAAACCCTCACACGATTTCTTTAATTCATTGTACTGAACCACTAAATCTGGAGATGTGCGTAACCTGTCACGAAAATCTACAAAGCACTCAAACTCTGAGCCTATCGCTACCACCTGAAAAGCCACATCTTCGCTTGTTGACTCAAGCATGCATAGTTCAGCTGTTCTCAGTGTGTTTTGCTTTTCTTGGAACCCCAAGGTGAGCAAAATACGCGCAGAATCTTCCAGTTCGTGCGCATCAACGCCGATCAAGATATCAAGATCACCTTTTGAAGTAGCGCCTGGAACGGATGACGCTCCCACATGCTCGACTCTTGCTGCTGGCAACAGCCTCCGTACTTGATTCAGATAATAATCAAACCGCTCATGACAGGCTTTTTGATACTGATCCGGACTAAGAAATTTCATATTTCCTCTTAATCATCAATTGTCCTAACTACGAATAGTGTGCCTGTCCTGGTAATGGCTATTGTCCTAACCACGCATAATGTGTCTGTCCTGGTAATGCGATACGCTATGCGGTGTCTGTCCTGGTAACGAACTCTCTGAATCATTGCTTATTTCCCGGCTAACCACGGGCTTTCCAGCTGAAAAACCTGATTATCAAAGTTAATGCTGGCTTGCACACCTAAAGGTGTCACCAACATGGGATGGGTATGACAACTGTCAAAGCCATATAATATTGGCATGTTCTGACCATTAAGAACTTCAAGCAAGACGTCTAATGGCGAACGATTTGTTCCTTTGCCATCAAAAAGCTCATGCTTACCAAGCACTATCGCTCCAACCTTGTCAAAAACACCGCAAGCCTTTAAGTGAGCAAACGAGCGTTCAACAGTTTCAATCCCTTTTAATGAGTCTTCAATCAGCAGTATGTCACCTGAGTGTATTTCAGGCATATAATGGCTTCCCCAAATACCTGCCATTGTATTCAGGTTACCGCCAATAATACGCCCGGTGATTTTCCCACCCCCAAGAAATGTCCATTCGTTGCTAAAAACAGGCTTTGCCGTGTTTTGTGTTTCCCAATCCAGTTTAACGTCTGTCCAGCGTTCAGGCATGACATATTTATATTCACTTTTCTCTGAACTCAATATATCCAGAAATGACTGAAAAGTGTCATCAACTAAAGGCGGAAACTCACCAAACGATGCCACTAAAGCGGGTCCATAGAAAGTGACAAGGCCCGTTTGTGCATAAATACCAAGTAAAAGTGCAGTAACATCGGAATAACCAACAATGATTTTTGGATCTTTTCTAAGTGCTTGGTAGTCAATATATGGCAATAATGAATTACTGTTATTACCGCCAATGGTCGACATAATGCATCGAATGCTTGGATCTCGGATAAGCTGATTGAACTCTTCAGCCCTGGCCTGAATTGATCCAGAGCGATATGAGTCTGAACATCCTGTCAAGGCTCCTTCAACCAGCTCAAACCCTTGACCTTCCAGGTAGGCTTTTGCTCTTGAAAATCGATTGGGCGCGAATACTGTTGCCGGTGATGACGGTGAAAAGAAGCCTATTTTGTCACCAATGGTTAATGCTTTTGGGAATATCACAAGTCACTATCCTCCATGATGCTAAAAATAAAAACCCACATGCAGAATTAACGAGCTCTTTTTGAAGCGATAATTGCTCGAGTTTAAGACCTTCCTGGTTCAAAATCACCTCCTTTTATATAGCGCCACAATCTGGGATGAATAAGAACATTTTGTAACTCATCAATGACGTAAACGTTTAAATTGCAATAAACGCCAAACATTTAGTAACAAGTATAAATAACGAGCATGGGGATATGAAAGCTGCCGAGAGGTTTATACAGACAGTTGATCCAACACATAGAGCTGGCAGTTTTCTCACTCTATGTGTTGGATTATAAGCAGTAAAAAACTACTTATTTATAGAAAGCTTCTACTTGGCCTTTCAGTTTGATCAACATTGGCTGACCAAAACGATCTTTTGCTTTCGGTGAAGGGATTTTGACCCAACCCTCACTGATGCAATATTCTTCAACATCAGTACGCTCTTTGCCATTCAGACGAATGCCGATATGGTGTTCAAAACACTCAGCCACATAGTGTGGGCTACGAGGATTACCGGCAAGATGATCGGGTAAAGCTGGTTTATCGTTAGTGTCGTTCATGTTCATGACCTGATGTATGTATAAAGTGCGCCATTGTAGACAATGCCCGCCCGGTGCTCAACAAGGTAGCGAGACTATTTTGCCTGTACTTTGGGGTGTTTTTTGACGTGACTGTCCTTGTAATTCCACTAAAGGGCTTCGAAAAATACAGGGCGGCCGGGCCCAGGCCAGAACTGTCCTATCCATGGCTATGATGTCCGCCATGCAGTGTAACCCAGTTTTTAGAGGAACCTATCAACGACTTCTGGCTGAAGGAAAACCCAAAAAAGTGGCGATCATTGCATGCGTCAGGAAGATGGTTGTCATCCTAAATTCTATGTTGCGCGATAGCGTCTTATGGGATGCAAAATCAGCATGATTTTAATGATTGATGCCATAGTCGTTTGTTAGCTTACTTTGACCAGAGCACGCTTGATGCTTTGCAACTTTTCATTTTTAACTATAGCGTCATCAGCCCCAAGAAAGTCTGTCATAAGACAATTTAATTCAGGTTCACTAATTAGTGTTTCTTCCCAACCAAAAGCGCGTAATCGGCGATTGAGCTTACACGCACCAATAGTGAAATGCCCTTTATCTGTTTTATCGACATAGTGACCATTAAATATTTCGATATGCTCATCATAATCATCAAAGTGAGGATGCACGATATAGAACGATGATGCAGCCCTAGGATACAGGACCCGATCGTTGCCATTACAGATTGGGTCAGGCTCCTCCCCCAATGTTTCTTGCTCTTTTTTTATTTCATTACAATCAGCGCATGCAACACAAAGATTTTTGGGCTCAAACATAAACTGATCTGATCCAATACTTTTGGACACCGCGTTAAGTGAGTAAAATGACTTATCGAGGTGAATATGACAACCAAAA
>NZ_JASJOJ010000120.1:0-4043 GCF_038519165.1 Photobacterium sp. SP02 | reverse complement strand
TGCCATTGAGGTTTTGCCCGGACTGCAGCGCTTTGGCGAATGCCTGGATATCAATTTCGTATTTATCAGCCATGATGTGTCTCCCCCCGTTTTTAGGAAGTGTAGGAAAAGACACAAAACTTTGAACACTACCTTCCCAACGCTTGGCATTTTTCATTCCATCGTTGGGGTTCGTTTTTACGGTGCAATATTCAGGTTTCGTGGTTGCGTTGCTCACACCTTAATGCGGCTACATGGACTCCCCCGGTTGTCAACAACAGCGTCAGGTAATGCAAGGTTTGGGACTGCCGCTCTACATTCAGTCTGTTTATTGGCATTGATGCCATGACCCTGATGACACTACGCGGTTGCGGTTCCTCATTCGTTAGACGGCATCGAAAGTGCCCGCCGCGCTATCAGGTTTTCCCGCAAAAGGTCTGAACCTTACACCATTATTGGCTATTGCAATGACCCGGTGAAATAAGTGGTTCCGTTTTAAATCGTTTGGTACTCAGTCTCGTTTCTCAGCAGCGACCAAATGATCCGAGCGTTCTTTGCCGCCAGTGCGACAATCGCCCGTTTAAAGCCACGGTGTTCGACCAAACTTTTGCACCACAAGCTGAGTCGGTCAGTTTTATCGCCGAGACTGGCGATCACAGCACGCGCACCATGAACCAAGAGGTGTCCGCAGATATCGGTCGCTTTTTTGGTAATGCGTCGAGCCTTGGCTTACCACCGGTTGAATACTGGCTGGGAACCAACCCGAGCCAGGCGGCGAAATCCAGTCCTTTATCGAATTGCTCGCCTTTACCGATACTGGCGATAACCGCAGTGGCTGTGATTGGTCCAATGCCAGCAACTTTCATGATTTTCTTTGCCTGGCGGCTGCGGGAAACCAGCATATCGAAGCATTGTTCTTGGTCTGCAATACGTTGATTCAGAATGAGTAAGTGCCCGAAACAGTCTGAAATGATCGCTCTGACGAGATCCGGGAGTGGGTTGTCACCATCTTCAAGCGCTTCAGGGATAGCGGTTTGTAATGCGTGGCGTCCTTTCGGCGCGATAATGCCGAACTCGGCCAGCATGGCGCGAATTTGATTCAGTAATGCCGTTCGTTCATGGACCCAATGATCAAGCGCACGATGCAGGAGCAAATCGCTTGCTGGTCGGCCGATTTGATCCGGACGAAGCGTGTTGAAGGGCGGATGACAGCTGTGCAAATGGCAAAGGTGTCATTGAGATCGTTTTTGGCACCGGTTCTGAAAGGTGCCACATACTTCGACGCCATAATCTTTGGCGTATGGCCGAGCTTCGCCAGTTCACGCGCCCAATAATGTGAAGCACCGCAGGCTTACATCCCGATGATGGCCGGTGGAATATTGGCAAAAGTTTCAAGGACTTTAGACCGCGATATTGTTTTGTGGATCAATACCTTGCCTTGATGATCCTCACCGTGGATACTGAAGCTATGTTTGGCTAAATCAATGCCATAGATAGATGGTGACATGGTGGCCTCCGACGATTACTAAGTCAGACTTTCCAAGTGTGGCAAAGTCTGAGTAGGGGGAGTCCATGTCATTCGTTAGGCATATCTAGTAAGGAGTAAAGCTTGTTTATTTTAAGTTTAGTCGTTTTGATTTTATCTTTTGGTTGGCTTTGCTTCCAACCTGATTGGGAGCCAGCAATTGTTTTCCTTGGTTCACTGGGAGCTGTTGTGAAGGTTGATAGCCCTATTAAACTGAAGGTCAAAGCAAAATATCTAGATTCACACTCTAAGAAGTTAAGGATTGAGAGTGGTATGATCATTGATAGTGATATTGTGATATTAGATATTCTGAAAAAACTATGTGCTGGGGAGGAGGTTTTATTCAAATGTATAAGCTTAGATGCTAAAGGGTATTATAAAAAATATAGCAATGGCTCTGAATCCGAAGATGCAAAATTGTATAACAAGGCTAAATCAGACGCCTTGGAAGCTAAAGCTCGCCAACTTGAAGAAGCAACAAAAATATTGGCATATCTGTACAAGGAACGTTATTTAACTGTAGAAATATCAAAGCTCCCAGAGATGCTGCGGAACTATGTATTAATTACCCATCCAACACAAAGTGGTAAACCGAGTTACTGTGAAGGTATTGATAGTAAGGCATTTGATATTTACTCTGACAATATTAGTGGAAAATCAATGACATTTATAGCTGACTTACCGAGCGTGGCTGTGAGTGAATTGTTAGATAAATATAATGCGGAAGATATTCAGACTTTCGCTGTTCCTTGTCAATATTCCTTGCTTGAGCTTCCAAAAAGCATGTATTACAACTATGTGGTACCTGCTCAGTTACATGCTTCGTTAACTAAATATAGTGATTTCAGTAAAAACGGAGAGTTCTGGGCTGCACATAATTGGGCGTTTGGGCCACATTAAATATGCCTAACAAACAACTATGGCGTCAATCCTTAAATTAACGCCGTTTTTTCTCCCCCGTCGGACGCCATCCCGAAGCATCGCATTGAGGATGGCAATCATCTTCCTGACACAGGCGATAATCGCCACTTTGTTCGGTTTTCCTTCAGCCTGAAGTCGTTGATGATGGCCCGGTAGTTACAGGATCAGACAAGCCAAGTGGGGCGAAACCTGATGAAGGAGGAGTCCATGTCATTCATTAGCACACACAGCCAGTAAGTGATGATCGCATCCTGTTACGGTATTTTTGTTCATTGCTTCTAAGCCTTCGTTTAGTATCGGTATCTCTTTTTCACTCAGAGGCTTAAGATGAAAAAATCAGTAATCACCTTGACTTTAATGCTCGCTTTAGTGGGTTGTGATGATGCGAGTAAAGCGATTGATGAGGCTCAAGCAGCAGCGAACAAAGCCGTCGATAGTCTGCAGCAGAAAGCCGATTCGCTTGATTTGAACAATCTCAATCTTGAAGTGTTTGGTGATGCGACCCAAAAGGCTCAAGATTTTACTCAGTCGATAGACACATTGATCAACACCGATTTCACTGACCATCAGGCGGTTGCAGCTGCAACCGATAAAGTTTCTAACGCTTACAGTTGCTTAGTTGATGTTTCTTCTGAGGCGACAGCAGAAAATTTGCTCGATAAAATCGTGTCTTCAGTGAAGAATGATCAAGTATTGGCAATCATCGAAAAAGGCGTTGCGCAAGCGAAAACGGCGACAGAGTGCATGATGTAGCCGCGTGTGTGCGAACAAGCACCTCATGAGGGACTGTCAACGCATAGCGTTGCCAGCCCCTGAGGCGGGCGTTATAAGCACAATACAAATTACACATAAGGATATTGATGGAAGAGCTTCAAGGTGGGCGCGAAGGTCAGATATTCCGCTCTGATAATAAGATTTATCGACCACGTGGCAAGTGGTCTGAAACTGTACATTCGTTGTTGTCGCATATTGCCGAAAACGGCTTTAATGCCGCGCCCAAGCCTTACGGTTTCGACGAAAAAAATAATGAAATATTGTCTTACGTCGAAGGCGACGTTTTCAATTATCCGCTGAAAGGTAATATCGCTACGACTGAAGCACTGACTTCTGCTGCTAAACTTCTTCGCTTATACCATGATGCATCTAGTTCGTTTTTATCAAAGCATTCGAACAAACCAATGGAGTGGATGCTTCCAGGCCGAGAACCCGCTGAAGTTATCTGTCACGGAGACTATGCACCTTATAATGTTTCTCTGATTGGCTCAGAAACAGTGGGTATAATTGATTTTGATACTGCGCATCCAGCACCGAGGGTTTGGGATATCGCTTATGCTTTGTACTGCTGGGCTCCATTCAAAACCCATGAATATGATGCAATGGGTGACTTAGAATCTCAGTCGATAAGAGCCAGGCAGTTTTGTGATGCTTATGGTTTGCTTGAAGTCGACCGTCAGGGTTTAGTGAAAGCAATGATCGACAGAGTTCAAGCTTTGGTAGACCACATGTGCGTATTCCGGTCCATGCTGAACACTCATTCCGGTCCAATGTGAACACCTATTCTGGTTTAACGTGAACACCCATTCCGGACTCAAGATGAACGCTTTTGCTCACCTTTCCG